>NZ_RJPH01000052.1:0-515 GCF_003944205.1 Streptococcus oralis subsp. dentisani | reverse complement strand
ATCTGCAAGTGAATCAGCTTCAGCATCAGTATCTGCAAGTGAATCAGCTTCAGCTTCAGTATCAGCAAGTCAATCAGCTTCAGCATCAGTATCTGCATGTCGATTATAATCATCTTCAGCATCAGCAGATCCACGCCGATCACCTTCCGCGTCAGCTGCTGCATGACAATCAACTTCTGTATCAGCATGACAATCTGATTCAGCATCAGCATCACCGCAAGTCAATCAGCTAGCGCATCAGTATCTGCAAGCCAATCAGCTTCAGCTTCTGTAAGCGCAAGTCAATCAGCTACAGCATCAGTATCTGCAAGTGAATCAGCTTCAGCATCAGTATCTGCAAGTGAATCAGCTTCAGCTTCAGTATCAGCAAGTCAATCAGCTTCAGCATCAGTATCTGCATGTCGATTATAATCATCTTCAGCATCAGCAGATCCACGCCGATCACCTTCCGCGTCAGCTGCTGCATGACAATCAACTTCTGTATCAGCATGACAATCTGATTCAGCATCAGCATC
>NZ_RJPH01000051.1:0-519 GCF_003944205.1 Streptococcus oralis subsp. dentisani | reverse complement strand
AGACGGAATCGAACCGCCGACACATGGAGCTTCAATCCATTGCTCTACCAACTGAGCTACCGAGCCAAATTGCGGGAGCAGGATTTGAACCTACGACCTTCGGGTTATGAGCCCGACGAGCTACCGAGCTGCTCCATCCCGCGTTAATAATAAAAAGGAGGATGTGGGATTCGAACCCACGCACGCTTTTACACGCCTGACGGTTTTCAAGACCGTTCCCTTCAGCCAGACTTGGGTAATCCTCCAAAAATAGTCCGTACGGGATTCGAACCCGTGTTACCGCCGTGAAAAGGCGGTGTCTTAACCCCTTGACCAACGGACCATATTCATAAATGGGCACGAGTGGACTCGAACCACCGACCTCACGCTTATCAGGCGTGCGCTCTAACCACCTGAGCTACGCGCCCAAGTTAAAAACTTGGTAATTTGAACAAAGTTCAAAGCGGGTGACGAGAATCGAACTCGCGACAACAGCTTGGAAGGCTGTAGTTTTACCACTAAACTACACCCGCTAAAATG
>NZ_RJPH01000050.1:0-535 GCF_003944205.1 Streptococcus oralis subsp. dentisani | reverse complement strand
TACAGAAGCACTTACGCTCGCACTTGCTGAAGCACTTTGGCTCGCGCTTGCTGAGCTTGATGCTGATTGGCTTGCACTGATGCTTGCACTTACTGATGCTGAAGCGCTTTGGCTTGCACTAATTGACGCAGACTGGCTCGCGCTTGCTGAGATAGAAGCTGAGTTCTGGTTGTTAGATGCCGAAGCTGAGGCACTTTGGCTCGCGCTTACTGATGTTGAAGCACTTTGACTTGCTGATACAGAGGCGCTGGCTGATTGGCTAGCTGATACAGATGCTGAGTGACTTGCACTTACTGATGCTGAAGCTGATTGGCTTGAGCTTACAGAAGCACTTACGCTCGCACTTGCTGAAGCACTTTGGCTCGCGCTTGCTGAGCTTGATGCTGATTGGCTTGCACTGATGCTTGCACTTACTGATGCTGAAGCGCTTTGGCTTGCACTAATTGACGCAGACTGGCTCGCGCTTGCTGAGATAGAAGCTGAGTTCTGGTTGTTAGATGCCGAAGCTGAGGCACTTTGGCTCGCGCTTACTGAT
>NZ_RJPH01000049.1:0-541 GCF_003944205.1 Streptococcus oralis subsp. dentisani | reverse complement strand
TTCAGCATCAGTATCTGCAAGTCAATCAGCTAGCGCATCAGTATCTGCAAGCCAAAGCACTTCAGCATCAGTATCTGCAAGCCAAAGCGCTTCAGCATCAGTAAGCTCAAGTCAATCAGCTTCAGCATCTGTATCAGCTAGCCAAAGCGCTTCAGCATCTGTATCAGCTAGCCAATCAACTAGCGCATCAGTATCTGCAAGCCAATCAGCTTCAGCATCAGTATCTGCAAGTCAATCAGCTTCAGCATCAGTATCTGCAAGTGAATCAGCTAGCGCATCAGTATCTNCAAGCCAATCAGCTTCAGCATCAGTATCTGCAAGTCAATCAGCTAGCGCATCAGTATCTGCAAGCCAAAGCACTTCAGCATCAGTATCTGCAAGCCAAAGCGCTTCAGCATCAGTAAGCTCAAGTCAATCAGCTTCAGCATCTGTATCAGCTAGCCAAAGCGCTTCAGCATCTGTATCAGCTAGCCAATCAACTAGCGCATCAGTATCTGCAAGCCAATCAGCTTCAGCATCAGTATCTGCAAGTCAATCAGCT
>NZ_RJPH01000048.1:0-547 GCF_003944205.1 Streptococcus oralis subsp. dentisani | reverse complement strand
AAATAATATAAATATAGTGGGTAGTAATGTTGTGAATGCTAATTTTTTTGTGAAATGTAAAACATGTTATAGTATAATGATAATAAGAGTGCAAGCAGGTTTCTATAACTGGATACCATTTACTTATGAATGTCCAGAGTGTAAGGTAATTTGTAGTGGAGAGATATCAATACCTTCACAAATTAGTCCGAGCGAAAAAATGAATAGCAAACCAATTGCTAAATTAAAAAATTGTATTGAAGTTAATGGGGATGAGTTGGCGATCGATGAAGCAAATAGTGTTATTCAGTTATCTTCAGAACTTTACACTGATAAGCTTATGAAATCAGAGGGAGTTACACATCAAATGGTGAATTTATCACCGCATATGCAATATGCAATTAGAGGCATAGATACTTCTGGATTACAAGAGATCGTGTTAAGATTTTTGTGTAAATTATATTCTAGAGAGGAAGATTATTTAGCATTTTGGAATTTATATGAAAAGTCTCCTAAATATTTATATAAAAAGAAAAAGATACTTAACATTTCTAATATACATTTGAAA
>NZ_RJPH01000047.1:0-551 GCF_003944205.1 Streptococcus oralis subsp. dentisani | reverse complement strand
GTATCAGCTAGTCAATCAGCTTCAGCTTCAGCATCTGTATCAGCTAGTCAATCAGCTTCAGCTTCTGTAAGCTCAAGTCAATCAGCTAGCGCATCAGTATCTGCAAGTCAATCAACTTCAGCATCAGTATCTGCAAGTCAATCAGCTTCAGCATCTGTATCAGCTAGTCAATCAGCTTCAGCTTCTGTATCAGCTAGTCAATCAGCTTCAGCATCTGTATCAGCAAGTCAATCAACTTCCGCATCAGTATCAGCGAGTCAATCAGCTTCAGCATCAGTATCAGCAAGCCAATCAACTAGCGCATCAGTATCTGCAAGTGAATCAGCTTCAGCTTCTGTAAGCTCAAGTCAATCAGCTAGCGCATCAGTATCTGCAAGCCAATCAGCTTCAGCATCAGTATCAGCAAGCCAATCAGCTAGCGCATCAGTATCTGCAAGCCAATCAGCTTCAGCGTCCGTAAGCGCAAGTCAATCAGCTTCAGCGTCAGTATCTGCAAGCCGTAAGCGCAAGTCAATCAGCTTCAGCGTCAGTATCTGCAAGCCAATCAGCTT
>NZ_RJPH01000046.1:0-564 GCF_003944205.1 Streptococcus oralis subsp. dentisani | reverse complement strand
AAAAACAATAAATCTGTCAGTGACAGAAATGAGTGAGAACTCAAACTTTTAATGAGAGTTTGATCCTGGCTCAGGACGAACGCTGGCGGCGTGCCTAATACATGCAAGTAGAACGCTGAAGGAGGAGCTTGCTTCTCTGGATGAGTTGCGAACGGGTGAGTAACGCGTAGGTAACCTGCCTGGTAGCGGGGGATAACTATTGGAAACGATAGCTAATACCGCATAATAGCAGTTATTGCATGATAACTGTTTAAAAGGTGCAATTGCATCACTACCAGATGGACCTGCGTTGTATTAGCTAGTTGGTGGGGTAAAGGCTCACCAAGGCGACGATACATAGCCGACCTGAGAGGGTGATCGGCCACACTGGGACTGAGACACGGCCCAGACTCCTACGGGAGGCAGCAGTAGGGAATCTTCGGCAATGGACGGAAGTCTGACCGAGCAACGCCGCGTGAGTGAAGAAGGTTTTCGGATCGTAAAGCTCTGTTGTAAGAGAAGAACGAGTGTGAGAGTGGAAAGTTCACACTGTGACGGTATCTTACCAGAAAGGGACGGCTAACT
>NZ_RJPH01000045.1:0-583 GCF_003944205.1 Streptococcus oralis subsp. dentisani | reverse complement strand
AGCACTTACGCTCGCACTTGCTGAAGCACTTTGGCTCGCGCTTGCTGAGCTTGATGCTGATTGGCTTGCACTGATGCTTGCACTTACTGATGCTGAAGCGCTTTGGCTTGCACTAATTGACGCAGACTGGCTCGCGCTTGCTGAGATAGAAGCTGAGTTCTGGTTGTTAGATGCCGAAGCTGAGGCACTTTGGCTCGCGCTTACTGATGTTGAAGCACTTTGACTTGCTGATACAGAGGCGCTTGCTGAGATAGAAGCTGAGTTCTGGTTGTTAGATGCTGAAGCTGAAGCACTTTGGCTCGCGCTTACTGATGCTGAAGCACTTTGACTTGCTGATACTGAAGCTGAAGCTGATTGGCTTGCTGATACAGATGCTGATTGACTAGCACTTACTGATGCTGAAGCTGATTGGCTTGAGCTTACAGAAGCACTTACGCTCGCACTTGCTGAAGCACTTTGGCTCGCGCTTGCTGAGCTTGATGCTGATTGGCTTGCACTGATGCTTGCACTTACTGATGCTGAAGCGCTTTGGCTTGCACTAATTGACGCAGACTGGCTCGCGCTTGCTGAGATAGAAGCTGAG
>NZ_RJPH01000044.1:0-651 GCF_003944205.1 Streptococcus oralis subsp. dentisani | reverse complement strand
AGCCAAAGTGCCTCAGCTTCAGCATCTAACAACCAGAACTCAGCTTCTATCTCAGCAAGCGCGAGCCAGTCTGCGTCAGTATCAGCAAGCCAAAGCGCTTCAGCATCAGTAAGTGCTAGTCAATCAGCATCTGTATCAGCAAGCCAATCAGCTTCAGCTTCAGTATCTGCAAGTCAAAGTACTTCAGCATCAGTAAGCGCGAGCCAAAGTGCCTCAGCTTCAGCATCTAACAACCAGAACTCAGCTTCTATCTCAGCAAGCGCGAGCCACTCTGCGTCAGTATCAGCAAGCCAAAGCGCTTCAGCATCGGTAAGTGCTAGTCAATCAGCATCTGTATCAGCTAGCCAATCAGCAAGCGCCTCTGTATCAGCAAGTCAAAGTACTTCAGCATCAGTAAGCGCGAGCCAAAGTGCCTCAGCTTCAGCATCTAACNACCAGAACTCAGCTTCTATCTCAGCAAGCGCGAGCCAGTCTGCGTCAGTATCAGCAAGCCAAAGCGCTTCAGCATCAGTAAGTGCTAGTCAATCAGCATCTGTATCAGCAAGCCAATCAGCTTCAGCTTCAGTATCTGCAAGTCAAAGTACTTCAGCATCAGTAAGCGCGAGCCAAAGTGCCTCAGCTTCAGCATCTAGTGCCTCAGCTTCAGCATCT
>NZ_RJPH01000043.1:0-669 GCF_003944205.1 Streptococcus oralis subsp. dentisani | reverse complement strand
ACTGGCAGACGCACAGGACTTAAAATCCTGCGATTGGAAACGATCGTACCGGTTCGATCCCGGTCCTCGGCATATAATAATGAGCACCCTTAGCTCAACTGGATAGAGTACCTGACTACGAATCAGGCGGTTAGAGGTTCGAATCCTCTAGGGTGCATTTTTTCTATTTAACTCGGGAAGTAGCTCAGCTTGGTAGAGTACTTGGTTTGGGACCAAGGTGTCGCAGGTTCGAATCCTGTCTTCCCGATTGATGGCGGTGTAGCTCAGCTGGCTAGAGCGTCCGGTTCATACCCGGGAGGTCGGGGGTTCGATCCCCTTCGCCGCTATAAAGATCTTGTTGGACCTTTAGCTCAGCTGGTTAGAGCTCTCGGCTCATAACCGAGTGGTCGTAGGTTCAAGTCCTACAAGGTCCATTGTATATTTTGGAGGATTACCCAAGTCTGGCTGAAGGGAACGGTCTTGAAAACCGTCAGGCGTGTAAAAGCGTGCGTGGGTTCGAATCCCACATCCTCCTTTTTATTATTAACGCGGGATGGAGCAGCTCGGTAGCTCGTCGGGCTCATAACCCGAAGGTCGTAGGTTCAAATCCTGCTCCCGCAATTTGGCTCGGTAGCTCAGTTGGTAGAGCAATGGATTGAAGCTCCATGTGTCGGCGGTTCGATTCCGTCT
>NZ_RJPH01000042.1:0-680 GCF_003944205.1 Streptococcus oralis subsp. dentisani | reverse complement strand
CGGGGTCGAACCGGCACGTCCTTGCGGACACTGGATTTTGAGTCCAGCGCGTCTGCCAATTCCGCCACGCCGGCAAATAGTAACTGGGGTAGCTGGATTCGAACCAACGCATGAGGGAGTCAAAGTCCCTTGCCTTACCGCTTGGCTATACCCCAATAATATAAAATAGGCGAGTGATGGGGATCGAACCCACGCATGCCAGAGCCACAATCTGGTGTGTTAACCACTTCACCACACCCGCCATAATTCTATAAACACGGGCAGTAGGAATTGAACCCACACTGAAGGTTTTGGAGACCTTAGTTCTACCTTTAAACTATGCCCGTAACTAAAGGAATGGAAGGGGAGGGATTCGAACCCCCGAACCCGAAGGAGCGGATTTACAGTCCGCCGCGTTTAGCCTCTTCGCTACCCTTCCTAGTCATAAGTATATGGCGCGAGACGGAATCGAACCGCCGACACATGGAGCTTCAATCCATTGCTCTACCAACTGAGCTACCGAGCCAAATTGCGGGAGCAGGATTTGAACCTACGACCTTCGGGTTATGAGCCCGACGAGCTACCGAGCTGCTCCATCCCGCGTTAATAATAAAAAGGAGGATGTGGGATTCGAACCCACGCACGCTTTTACACGCCTGACGGTTTTCAAGACCGTTCCCTTCAGCCAGACTTGGGTAATC
>NZ_RJPH01000041.1:0-758 GCF_003944205.1 Streptococcus oralis subsp. dentisani | reverse complement strand
ATCTACATCTTTAAATGATAGGAGACCTTTAACATTTTCAAAAATAAAAAATTTTGGAGAATATTTGTTAAGGAAACTCAAATAATATCTATATAAGTAGATTCGGTTGTCTGAATTCTTTTTTTTCTCATTTATTGCTCTACCAATTGTAGAATATGCTTGACAGGGAGGGCCACCAATAATGCCATCTACTCTATCAGATTTTGAATCTATAAAATTAAATATTTCCTCTAAGCTATCTTTGTTTATTTCAATATTCAGTATTGATTTAATTTGTTCACTCGGAACAATGTTCAATAATTCTTTCTTAGAAATTCTTCCATTCAAGTACTTTCTATAATAATGAAGTTTATTATTCTCTTTTAAAAAGTAATAAGCTTCTCGGATTTTTAAAGTTTCACATGCGTCTTTATCTTTTTCAATATGACATAGAATATTAAAATCACGATTTCTAAATCCTTCTGTTAAACCACCGGCTCCTGAGAATAAATCGATAATATTCATTAATTTTCACTTCCTACAAATTTATTTGCAATTTCATCTGTAACTTTTTCAAAATTAAAATCAGGCTGTCCTTGCCTATTATAGTATATAGAAAATTTCGACAACAATGACTTCACAAAATTATCTTGTAATTTTATTATTTTCTTATATTTATTGCCATCCGAAAGATTTTCAAAAGATTCTGTTTTAATTTTTCTAAAATTAACAAATCCACCTGAAAAAATATCAAAATAATTGCTTAACCAGTACAAATT
>NZ_RJPH01000040.1:0-835 GCF_003944205.1 Streptococcus oralis subsp. dentisani | reverse complement strand
GGCTCGCGCTTGCTGAGATAGAAGCTGAGTTCTGGTTGTTAGATGCTGAAGCTGAGGCACTTTGGCTTGCAGATACTGATGCTGAAGTACTTTGACTTGCAGATACTGATGCTGAAGCGCTTTGGCTTGCACTTACTGACGCAGAGTGGCTCGCGCTTGCTGAGATAGAAGCTGAGTTCTGGTTGTTAGATGCTGAAGCTGAGGCACTTTGGCTTGCGCTTACTGATGCTGAAGCACTTTGACTTGCAGATACTGACGCTGAAGCGCTTTGGCTTGCTGATACAGATGCTGATTGACTAGCACTTACTGATGCTGAAGCGCTTTGGCTTGCACTTACTGACGCAGAGTGGCTCGCGCTTGCTGAGATAGAAGCTGAGTTCTGGTTGTTAGATGCTGAAGCTGAGGCACTTTGGCTGGCGCTTACTGATGCTGAAGCACTTTGACTTGCAGATACTGACGCTGAAGCGCTTTGGCTTGCTGATACAGATGCTGATTGACTAGCACTTACTGATGCTGAAGCACTTTGGCTTGCTGATACTGACGCAGAGTGGCTCGCGCTTGCTGAGATAGAAGCTGAGTTCTGGTTGTTAGATGCTGAAGCTGAGGCACTTTGGCTGGCGCTTACTGATGTTGAAGCACTTTGACTTGCAGATACAGATGCTGAAGCCGATTGACTTGAGCTCACTGAAGCACTGATGCTTGCACTTACTGATGCTGAAGCGCTTTGGCTTGCTGATACTGACGCAGACTGGCTCGCGCTTGCTGAGATAGAAGCTGAGTTCTGGTCGTTAGATGCTGAAGCTGAGGCACTTTGGCTCGCGCTTACTGATGCTGA
>NZ_RJPH01000039.1:0-951 GCF_003944205.1 Streptococcus oralis subsp. dentisani | reverse complement strand
GACGAAATTCTAAATTTATATTTTTATTTGACTTATAAATTAAATTTATACAAATTTTTTGTTTAACAATAGCAACATTACTAGATATGCTAGTTTTTTTAATTGTTTGTATCACTTCTTTAGATACTTTTTTCTTGCCTTTTCCATCTAAAACAAGCTTTTTATCTTTAAATACATTCTTTCTAGGCAGTTCAGTTTTCAAATACTTACTATTACTATTTGGAGATTTGCAATAAAGTCTCTGATTCGTTAATCCCTTGAATTTATTCTTATGAATAATATAACCTGATACTTTATTTGGTTTTAAATTATCCCATTCCATTGAAAATTCCTGTTCTTTTATAAGATTAAGAAATTTATCAATAAGTTCAACTTCAGAAGGATAGTTTAGATCGAAAACATACCCCTTTGAACTTAATAAGGATAAAAATTTCTCGAATTGTTTTCTACTCAACCTTAAATTATCACCCGATACTTCTTTAAGAATATTGTTAATTATACTCATTTCTCTTGTATAAGCACTTTTATTCAACCTAGTTCCTAAGTTTCTTTCCACCTCTCTCTTTATTTGTTGATTTAAATCACTATCTACACTGTTATCCAATATCTTTAAAGAAGGTAATAAGAAATGAGTTAAATTATAAATATCGCATAGCATAGCTACTTCAAGTGAGTCTTCTTTACTATTTTCGCCCTTCATTAAGTACTTTGAAAACTGTTCTTCTAAAACTTTTTTAAAAAAATAATCATTGAACATCTCATGAGCAACAGGCATTTTATCAAAAGCAAATAATAATTCTAATCTACTTGATTCTTTTTTAGGCTCATCTTTACACCATTTTGCTAAGGTATCTTCTGATTCTGGGGCTTTTCCTTCAAAATATTTATCTAAAAAAGCTCTTCTCGAATAAGATTTACTTTTTTTATCTCTCTTTCGCTGAGCATCTATAA
>NZ_RJPH01000038.1:0-955 GCF_003944205.1 Streptococcus oralis subsp. dentisani | reverse complement strand
ATGGTTTTTCTAATTATTTGATAGATATTCAATTTTGAGTAGGTATTACTCAGAGTTAAGTGACGATAGCCTAGGAGATACACCTGTACCCATGCCGAACACAGCAGTTAAGCCCTAGAACGCCGGAAGTAGTTGGGGGTTGCCCCCTGTGAGATATGGAAGTCGCTTAGCTCTAGGGAGTTTAGCTCAGCTGGGAGAGCATCTGCCTTACAAGCAGAGGGTCAGCGGTTCGATCCCGTTAACTCCCATATAGGTCCCGTAGTGTAGCGGTTATCACGTCGCCCTGTCACGGCGAAGATCGCGGGTTCGATTCCCGTCGGGACCGTAAGATAACGGAAGTTATTTTAGACTCGTTAGCTCAGTTGGTAGAGCAATTGACTTTTAATCAATGGGTCACTGGTTCGAGCCCAGTACGGGTCATATTTGCGGGTTTGGCGGAATTGGCAGACGCACCAGATTTAGGATCTGGCGCTTAACGGCGTGGGGGTTCAAGTCCCTTAACCCGCATAGTAGAAATTAGCCGGCTTAGCTCAGTTGGTAGAGCATCTGATTTGTAATCAGAGGGTCGCGTGTTCAAGTCATGTAGCCGGCATTAGAACTAGAAGAGGTCGATGCGAACGTAGTTCAGTGGTAGAACACCACCTTGCCAAGGTGGGGGTCGCGGGTTCGAATCCCGTCGTTCGCTTAGAGAGGCCGGGGTGGCGGAACTGGCAGACGCACAGGACTTAAAATCCTGCGATTGGAAACGATCGTACCGGTTCGATCCCGGTCCTCGGCATATAATAATGAGCACCCTTAGCTCAACTGGATAGAGTACCTGACTACGAATCAGGCGGTTAGAGGTTCGAATCCTCTAGGGTGCATTTTTTCTATTTAACTCGGGAAGTAGCTCAGCTTGGTAGAGTACTTGGTTTGGGACCAAGGTGTCGCAGGTTCGAATCCTGTCTTCCCGATT
>NZ_RJPH01000037.1:0-1065 GCF_003944205.1 Streptococcus oralis subsp. dentisani | reverse complement strand
GTTAGATGCTGAAGCTGAGGCACTTTGGCTGGCGCTTACTGATGTTGAAGCACTTTGACTTGCAGATACNGATGCTGAAGCCGATTGACTTGAGCTCACTGAAGCACTGATGCTTGCACTTACTGATGCTGAAGCGCTTTGGCTTGCTGATACTGACGCAGACTGGCTCGCGCTTGCTGAGATAGAAGCTGAGTTCTGGTCGTTAGATGCTGAAGCTGAGGCACTTTGGCTCGCGCTTACTGATGCTGAAGTACTTTGACTTGCAGATACTGAAGCTGAAGCTGATTGGCTTGCTGATACAGATGCTGATTGACTAGCACTTACTGATGCTGAAGCGCTTTGGCTTGCTGATACTGATGCAGAGTGGCTCGCGCTTGCTGAGATAGAAGCTGAGTTCTGGTCGTTAGATGCTGAAGCTGAGGCACTTTGGCTGGCGCTTACTGATGTTGAAGCACTTTGACTTGCAGATACAGAGGCGCTTGCTGATTGGCTAGCTGATACAGATGCTGATTGACTAGCACTTACTGATGCTGAAGCGCTTTGGCTTGCTGATACTGACGCAGACTGGCTCGCGCTTGCTGAGATAGAAGCTGAGTTCTGGTTGTTAGATGCTGAAGCTGAGGCACTTTGGCTTGCAGATACTGATGCTGAAGCACTTTGACTTGCAGATACTGAAGCTGAAGCGCTTTGGCTTGCTGATACAGATGCTGATTGACTAGCACTTACTGATGCTGAAGCGCTTTGGCTTGCACTTACTGACGCAGACTGGCTCGCGCTTGCTGAGATAGAAGCTGAGTTCTGGTTGTTAGATGCTGAAGCTGAGGCACTTTGGCTTGCAGATACTGATGCTGAAGTACTTTGACTTGCAGATACTGATGCTGAAGCGCTTTGGCTTGCACTTACTGACGCAGAGTGGCTCGCGCTTGCTGAGATAGAAGCTGAGTTCTGGTTGTTAGATGCTGAAGCTGAGGCACTTTGGCTTGCGCTTACTGATGCTGAAGCACTTTGACTTGCAGATACTGAGGCGCTTGCTGATTGGCTAGCTGATACAGATGCTGATTGACT
>NZ_RJPH01000036.1:0-1124 GCF_003944205.1 Streptococcus oralis subsp. dentisani | reverse complement strand
ATCTTTGCTTGAATCAGTTAAAACTGCTCCAGTACTTTTAATTGTAGATAGTCAGATTATAAAAAAATTTTTTAAGTGGACCAACTATTTAGAAAAAGAAGAATATATATGGTTTTTTTCTAAGAGTGATAAACTTTATGTATCGTGGAATAGAAAAAATAAGACTTTAACACTTTTTCAAATAATTATGATTTTTTTCTTACTAAAAAAATACAATAAAAAGTATTTTATTTGTGCAAACTTAGATGAAGGGATATTAGTATGAAAGTAATCGAGAGATTAATTGAGAAAAGCTGTTTGGGCTCAAATTGTTCTACAACGGCATTAAAAAATGTATTGAACTATTATAATTATAATTTAAGTGAGGATTATATTTTTGGGTTAGGTTCAGGCCTGGGTTTTATTTATCAATATTATGCAAACAGTAATGAGTATTTTTTATCTGGAAAAAATGAGAGTGTAGAACTGAATGCAATTAATGCACTTGGAGGGACCATTATAACTGGTAGTTTTGATGATAATGAGCTTGCATGGCGGGAAGTGAAATCATATATTGATCAGGACATTCCAGTCATCCTTGATCTTTCTATTAGAGATTTGCCCTACTTTAAACCTTACTTATCAAATTTAGCAAATATTGGCTTTGGTCTTCATAATGCGGTATTATGTGGCTATAATGAAAAATCAAGAACTGTGCAGTTATTAGATCATAGATGGAGTGAGCCACTAATTGTTTCTTTTGAAGATTTAGCAAAAGCTAGAAATTCATCTGGAAATGTTAGTTCGCATAATGCGTATAAAGTTTTACTTATCAGTTCCGAAAGGAAGAAATTTTCCAATATAAGACACTCGATATTGTTAAATATTAATCGTATGAAAAACCCATTTGCATATAAAATGGGACTGCCTGGTATAAGCATGTTTAAAAAAGACATTAATTTAATTATAAGGGAAAAGAATTTTGAGGATGCGATTACAACATATTCTTATCTCATGGAAAGATTAGGTACTGGGGGTGGAAATTTTCGTAGAATGTATGCAAGATTTTTAAATCAAGTATCAGATAATAGTTTAAATTTAAAATACAAAGAGATAGGAAATTCTTATTTTGATTTATCCAAAAA
>NZ_RJPH01000035.1:0-1184 GCF_003944205.1 Streptococcus oralis subsp. dentisani | reverse complement strand
CATAGATACCCAATGCTATTTGTAGATGATATTATTGATATTGAGTATGGAAAATATGTTAAAGGAGTAAAAAACGTAAGTAATAATGAGCTCTGGGCTACAGGTCACTTTCCAGAGGAACCAGTTTTCCCAGGAGTCCTTTTACTTGAAACATTGGCTCAAATAGGTGGTTTTATGTTTTATAATAAGGATGAAAGTAAGAGTTTGAAAGCATATCTATCTAAAATAGAGGATGCAAGATTCATACAGAAAGTTATACCAGGTCAACAAATAGTTGTTGAAGCAAAATTTCTGGAAAAATTTTCTAGATTTGCTAAGCTAAGTTGTGTTGGGAAAGTAAATGAAAAAATTGTTGTAAAGGCAATTGTGATATACTTTTTTGAATCAGATATTTTTTAGGAATTGGGGTGAAATATAGTGGATAAAGTAAAAATTATTGGTTTGGGTATGATTAGTAGATTAGGTAATGAAATTGACAGTGTGTGGAAGTCTCTCTCTCTAGAAGATTTTAATTTAATTAGTGATGAGAAGGTCAATTATATATCTCAAGTCCCTAAAAACAAGAGACGAAGAATGAATAGATATTCTGATATGGTAGTTTGTTCTGCAGTAGATGCTGTTAAAGATGCTAAACTTGAGTTGGAGCAACTTGATCCTTTTAGAGTCGGCACAATATATTCAACAGGTTATGGACCATTAAATTCTAATTTAGAATTTACTCAAATGTTATTAAAAGGAGACCCAGATTTATGTAGTCCAACAGTTTTTGCGAATACTGTTTCTAATGCCTGTATTGGACAGGTTTGTATGCACTTAGGGTTAAAAGGTGTAAGTACTATAGTTATGGGGAGTAATAGTATAGGATATTCGCAAATGTTGATATCTAAGGGAGTTGCTGATTATATTTTAACAGGAGGAATAGAGGAATATAATTCAGATCTTTATCTAGCATTGAAAAATAATAAGTATTCAAAAAATGTTTATATAGCTGAAGCTTCGATAAGTTTATTACTCTCAAACATAGAAGTTAAAAAAGACGCTTATTGTGAATTGGTTGATTTTGCGGAAATTAATATCGGTAAGTACCCTCTAGTTAATCCGACTACAGAATTTGCAAAAAATCAAATGGAGTCTCTACTATCTAGTTTTCTTTCTAAGTATGATTCTAAATCAATAGATTATGT
>NZ_RJPH01000034.1:0-1425 GCF_003944205.1 Streptococcus oralis subsp. dentisani | reverse complement strand
GCATCAGTATCTGCAAGTGAATCAGCTTCAGCATCTGTATCAGCTAGTCAATCAGCTTCAGCTTCTGTATCAGCTAGTCAATCAGCTTCAGCATCTGTATCAGCTAGCCAATCAACTAGCGCATCAGTATCTGCGAGTCAATCAGCTAGCGCATCAGTATCTGCAAGTGAATCAGCTTCAGCATCAGTATCAGCTAGCCAATCAACTAGCGCATCAGTATCTGCAAGTGAATCAGCTTCAGCGTCTGTAAGCTCAAGTCAATCAGCTTCAGCTTCTGTATCAGCTAGTCAATCAGCTTCAGCGTCTGTAAGCTCAAGTCAATCAGCTTCAGCGTCTGTAAGCTCAAGTCAATCAGCTTCAGCATCAGTATCTGCAAGCCAATCAACTAGCGCATCAGTATCTGCAAGTGAATCAGCTTCAGCTTCTGTAAGCTCAAGTCAATCAACTTCAGCATCTGTAAGTGCGAGCCAATCAGCAAGCACAAGCATGAGCAACAGCGTGTCAGCATCAATCAGTGCATCTGAATCAGCAAGCACAAGCTTGAGCAACAGCGTGTCTGTTTCAATTAGTGCAAGCCAATCAGCAAGCGCATCTGTAAGCTCAAGTNAATCAACTTCAGCATCTGTAAGTGCAAGTGAATCAGCTTCAGCGTCAGTATCAGCAAGCCAAAGCACTTCAGCATCAGTAAGCTCAAGTCAATCAACTTCAGCATCTGTAAGTGCAAGCCAATCAGCAAGCGCATCAGTAAGCTCAAGTCAATCAACTTCAGCATCTGTAAGTGCAAGTGAATCAGCTTCAGCGTCAGTATCAGCAAGCCAAAGCACTTCAGCATCAGTAAGCTCAAGTCAATCAACTTCAGCATCTGTAAGTGCAAGCCAATCAGCAAGCGCATCAGTAAGCTCAAGTGAATCAGCTTCAGCATCAGTATCTGCAAGTGAATCAGCTTCAGCGTCAGTATCAGCAAGCCAAAGCACTTCAGCATCAGTAAGCTCAAGTCAATCAACTTCAGCATCTGTAAGTGCAAGTGAATCAGCTTCAGCGTCAGTATCAGCAAGCCAAAGCACTTCAGCATCAGTATCTGCAAGCCAATCAGCTTCAGCATCAGTATCTGCAAGTCAATCAGCTTCGGCTTCTGTATCAGCTAGTCAATCAGCTTCAGCATCTGTAAGCTCAAGTCAATCAGCTTCAGCATCAGTATCTGCAAGTCAATCAGCTAGNGCATCAGTATCTGCAAGCCAAAGCACTTCAGCATCAGTATCTGCAAGCCAAAGCGCTTCAGCATCAGTAAGCTCAAGTCAATCAGCTTCAGCATCTGTATCAGCTAGCCAAAGCGCTTCAGCATCTGTATCAGCTAGCCAATCAACTAGCGCATCAGTATCTGCAAGCCAATCAGCTTCAGCATCAGTATCTGCAAGTCAATCAGCT
>NZ_RJPH01000033.1:0-1449 GCF_003944205.1 Streptococcus oralis subsp. dentisani | reverse complement strand
GCATCAGTATCTGCAAGTGAATCAGCTTCAGCATCTGTATCAGCTAGTCAATCAGCTTCAGCTTCTGTATCAGCTAGTCAATCAGCTTCAGCATCTGTATCAGCTAGCCAATCAACTAGCGCATCAGTATCTGCGAGTCAATCAGCTAGCGCATCAGTATCTGCAAGTGAATCAGCTTCAGCATCAGTATCAGCTAGCCAATCAACTAGCGCATCAGTATCTGCAAGTGAATCAGCTTCAGCGTCTGTATCAGCTAGTCAATCAGCTTCAGCGTCTGTAAGCTCAAGTCAATCAGCTTCAGCGTCTGTAAGCTCAAGTCAATCAGCTTCAGCATCAGTATCTGCAAGCCAATCAACTAGCGCATCAGTATCTGCAAGTGAATCAGCTTCAGCTTCTGTAAGCTCAAGTCAATCAGCTAGCGCATCAGTATCTGCAAGCCAATCAGCTTCAGCATCAGTATCAGCTAGTCAATCAGCTTCAGCATCAGTATCTGCAAGCCAATCAGCTTCAGCATCAGTATCAGCTAGCCAATCAACTAGCGCATCAGTATCTGCAAGCCAATCAGCTTCAGCATCAGTATCAGCAAGCCAATCAACTAGCGCATCNGTATCTGCAAGTGAATCAGCTTCAGCTTCTGTAAGCTCAAGTCAATCAGCTAGCGCATCAGTATCTGCAAGCCAATCAGCTTCAGCTTCTGTAAGCTCAAGTCAATCAGCTAGCGCATCAGTATCTGCAAGTGAATCAGCTTCAGCATCAGTATCAGCAAGCCAATCAACTAGCGCATCAGTATCTGCAAGTGAATCAGCTTCAGCTTCTGTAAGCTCAAGTCAATCAGCTAGCGCATCAGTATCTGCAAGCCAATCAGCTTCAGCTTCTGTAAGCTCAAGTCAATCAGCTAGCGCATCAGTATCTGCAAGTGAATCAGCTTCAGCATCAGTATCTGCAAGTGAATCAGCTTCAGCTTCTGTATCAGCTAGTCAATCAGCTTCAGCATCAGTATCTGCAAGCCAAAGCACTTCAGCATCAGTATCAGCTAGCCAATCAACTAGCGCATCAGTATCTGCAAGCCAATCAGCTTCAGCGTCTGTAAGCTCAAGTCAATCAGCTTCAGCTTCTGTATCTGCAAGCCAATCAGCTTCAGCATCAGTATCTGCAAGTCAATCAGCTAGCGCATCAGTATCTGCAAGTCAATCAACTTCAGCATCAGTATCTGCAAGTGAATCAGCTTCAGCATCTGTATCAGCTAGTCAATCAGCTTCAGCTTCTGTATCAGCTAGTCAATCAGCTTCAGCATCTGTATCAGCTAGCCAATCAACTAGCGCATCAGTATCTGCGAGTCAATCAGCTAGCGCATCAGTATCTGCAAGTGAATCAGCTTCAGCATCAGTATCAGCTAGCCAATCAACTAGCGCATCAGTATCTGCAAGTGAATCAGCTTCAGCGTCTGTA
>NZ_RJPH01000032.1:0-1472 GCF_003944205.1 Streptococcus oralis subsp. dentisani | reverse complement strand
ATGCTGAAGTGCTTTGGCTTGCAGATACTGATGCTGAAGCTGATTGACTAGCTGATACAGAAGCTGAAGCTGATTCACTTGCAGATACTGATGCTGAAGCTGATTGNCTTGCAGATACTGATGCGNTAGCTGATTGACTTGAGCTTACAGAAGCTGAAGCTGATTCACTTGCAGATACTGATGCGCTAGTTGATTGGCTTGCTGATACTGATGCTGAAGCTGATTGGCTTGCAGATACTGATGCGCTAGTTGATTGGCTAGCTGATACTGATGCTGAAGCTGATTGGCTTGCAGATACTGATGCTGAAGCTGATTGACTAGCTGATACTGATGCTGAAGCTGATTGACTAGCTGATACTGATGCTGAAGCTGATTGGCTTGCAGATACTGATGCGCTAGCTGATTGACTTGAGCTTACAGAAGCTGAAGCTGATTCACTTGCAGATACTGATGCGCTAGTTGATTGGCTTGCAGATACTGATGCTGAAGCTGATTGACTTGAGCTTACAGACGCTGAAGCTGATTGACTTGAGCTTACAGACGCTGAAGCTGATTGACTAGCTGATACAGAAGCTGAAGCTGATTGACTTGAGCTTACAGACGCTGAAGCTGATTGACTTGCAGATACTGATGCGCTAGTTGATTGGCTAGCTGATACTGATGCTGAAGTTGATTGACTTGCAGATACTGATGCGCTAGCTGATTGACTTGAGCTTACAGAAGCTGAAGCTGATTGACTAGCTGATACAGATGCTGAAGCTGAAGCTGATTGACTAGCTGATACAGATGCTGAAGCTGATTGACTTGCAGATACTGATGCTGAAGCGCTTTGGCTTGAGCTTACAGAAGCACTTACGCTTGCACTTGCTGAGGCACTTTGGCTCGCGCTTGCTGAGATAGAAGCTGAGTTCTGGTTGTTAGATGCTGAAGCTGAAGCACTTTGGCTCGCGCTTACTGATGCTGAAGCACTTTGACTTGCAGATACTGAAGCTGAAGCTGATTGGCTTGCTGATACAGATGCTGATTGACTAGCACTTACTGATGCTGAAGCTGATTGGCTTGAGCTTACAGAAGCACTTACGCTCGCACTTGCTGAAGCACTTTGGCTCGCGCTTGCTGAGCTTGATGCTGATTGGCTTGCACTGATGCTTGCACTTACTGATGCTGAAGCGCTTTGGCTTGCACTAATTGACGCAGACTGGCTCGCGCTTGCTGAGATAGAAGCTGAGGAAGCTGAAGCTGATTGGCTTGCTGATACAGATGCTGATTGACTAGCACTTACTGATGCTGAAGCTGATTGGCTTGAGCTTACAGAAGCACTTACGCTCGCACTTGCTGAAGCACTTTGGCTCGCGCTTGCTGAGCTTGATGCTGATTGGCTTGCACTGATGCTTGCACTTACTGATGCTGAAGCGCTTTGGCTTGCACTAATTGACGCAGACTGGCTCGCGCTTGCTGAGATAGAAGCTGAG
>NZ_RJPH01000031.1:0-2015 GCF_003944205.1 Streptococcus oralis subsp. dentisani | reverse complement strand
TACAATGGTTAAATATAGCAAGTAAATATGCAAAGGCTTTAGATGGAAAAATTTATTGTAATTTATGTACGATTAAAAAGCTATATATACTTTCATCTGAAAATAATAGTGAACAAATGAGTTACTTAATATCTATTTTGAGGAATATTGAACTTGAAAATTTGAAATAGTAGGTGAAGTTTGAAAAAAATAAAACCTAGTTGATTTGTTATTTATCCTAATTTTGGGCACACTAAAAAGAGGTCTTGACACCTAAACTTTAAAATTAAAGCACCTTGAATCCATGTCGCTGTGCAAAATGAATGGTATCTTGGACTGACATTGTCTTATCTGGATTTCTTATTTCTGTAAGACCTTGTAACCTTGGATTATAACTCTCCTGTTTTAGGAGTACGTGCTTGTCGGTTTTCTTTCCTCTGATAGCCTTGACATACTTGGGGTGAGTCAAGCAGATATTGCAGGATTTTTCAAGGATATTGAAGACAGGAATCCAATATTTACTGGTAGATTCTATACAGACATCAAAGCAAGAATAGTATTCTAGCCAGTCTCGTAGCTGTACTAACCCATTTGTAAAAGTTGAGAAACGTTTACGATGGTAGGTTGTGAGTTCTTGCCTGTCGGTGATGGAAATAACCGCTACAACAAAGGTTTTATGAACATCAATACTACAACAATTAGGATAAATAATTTTTAACATGAGAGGTCTCCCTTCACCAAATTTGAGTCTACCTATCCCTTGACTATTCTTTCCTTTCACAAACGAGTCGCTTTTCAATTATAAGTTTACGTGCTCCTAGTCACAGTTCTTGTACTTGATGGAAAGAATCACACCTATAAATATGCGGGGTGGTGTCTGTACTACTCACTTATTCACCTCCCTGTGATTTGTAGTAATGATAGGCTTTCTCACTATTATAAAACAAAATAAAGAGAACAACACTTTTTCATTCTGTGTTGTGCCTTGAGTGAAACGAAAGGAATGAATTATAAATATGAAGCTTGATGCCACATTGGGAAATAATTGTCGTTCTGTAGCAATGTCGACCATTTTAAGTCATTATGGATATAGTCTTTCAGAAGCTATGTGCTTTGGATTGGGAGAAGGTTTTGACTTTTTGGGTTCAAAAGTAAAATTTGGGTTATTAAACAAGTTTACATGTTATGCAGGTAATAACGAAAATGATATTTATACATTAGTTAATGCTTTAAAACTTGAAATTGATATTATTCAATTGGAAGAAAATGATAAAGTAAGGGATACAATAGAAAAACTGATTTATAGTAAAATACCGATAATTGCAAGAGTTTCTTTAGATAAATATCTAAAATTTATACCATCCTCTTTAACAAGTAATAAGGAGTCAACAAAATCAATTTTTAAGTTAATTAATGGTTCAGCAGGGAATCATGTGGTTGTCATTACTAATTGTGGTAATACTGGAGTCCTTGTATACGAGCCTAATATTTCTAGTCCAATCAGTATTCCATGGAAGAATTTCCTAGAAGCAATGAATCCTTCAAATGCAGTAATTTACCATCCAAGTAATACTTTATTTGTATTATCTGCTAACCCTTCTTCAATAAAAGAAGATAATATCAGTGATATGAAAATGGTAATTTGGAATGCTATTTATAGTAATATGAAGAGGTATATAAAAAATAAAAGCAACTGGGGTGGGCTACATTTGGTGGAGGAATTATCCGAAAATTTTTTATATCTAATCTTTGGAAGAAGAACTAGAAAAAATGTTGAATTTTTCCGTTTTTTTTGTGATGTAGCAACTGGAGGCGGTTTTTATCGTAGGCTTTACGGAAGATTTTTGAAAGAAGCTAATAGTAAATACTTAAAAAATAACTCAATCGACTTAATATCTAAAGAATATTATAAGTTATCTAGAAAATGGTCAAACTTTTCCAGGGAAATTTCAAAAAAAAATTGTGATTATGAAGTTATTGATAGATTGGTACAAGATATCGTAATGCTTGAAAAAAAACTCTCGTTGGAATTATAT
>NZ_RJPH01000030.1:0-2203 GCF_003944205.1 Streptococcus oralis subsp. dentisani | reverse complement strand
ACTTTATCTCTTTCCATAATTGCTCTTTTAAAATATGGTTATCAAAAAATTGTGTGTACAAATATCCAGAAAAAACTGAAAAACTAACATCTAAAACAGGCAGTATCGTTTGACATATCTGAAAAATAGGTTGGCTTTTTAAGCCAATCTTTTTAAAATACTTTTCTAAAGTTTTATCAAAAAATTTAGCAGAATATATCATTCTAGTTTTATTTGAATCAAAATCGTTTTCAATAAAATCTTTCCATTCTTTTCCAATTTTTTCAACATCGTTTAAAAAAATCTCAATTTTTTTAAAATGTTCACAAAACTCGGATTTTAAAGTATTAGAAAAATTTTCAAAAGTTGCTTGGCATACAAAAGTAGCACACTGGTCATATTTAATTTCTATATCTGGTAAATTTCTCTCGTGCAAACTTATATTAGTTTTTTCAATAAATTTTTTTAATATTCCTTCATTTAAATCATTTGCAAAGTATGGATAACACGCAGCTGTTTCCACTGTATCCTTATAGCAAGCAACTTCAAAGTTGTTTCCTAATAGCAATGAAACAATTTCTGAAACAGGGCTATTTCCAATAATTGCAATTTTATAATCATTCATAGAACTTACCTAATAATATACTAGCAGTATTCCCAGCGAATGCATAAGAATTAGACAAAGCAAAATCAATTTTTTTATTTATTCCATCAGTAGGCAAATTTATCGAATCTGCTCTTCCCATTTCATCTTTCAAACGTACATTTGGAATAATGTAGTCTTGGTCAATAGTTAGCAGAGTTGAAGCTAATTCAATTGCACCAGCAGCAGCTAGACAGTGACCAATCATAGATTTGTTTGTCGATACATAAACATCAGTTTCTCCAAAAAAATTCTCAATAGCATAAATTTCCATTGCATCATTAAGCTTAGTTCCAGTTCCATGCGAATTAATATAAGTTATATCCGTTGGGGTAATTAAAGTATTGGAAAGCGCCATTCCCATAGAGGCAATAGCCCCCTCTCCAAAAGGACTTGGGCTAGTAATATGATAAGCATCATTATTAATTCCGTAACCAAATATTTCAGCATAAATTTTTGCATTTCTTTGAATTGCAGACTCTAGTGTCTCTATAACAAAGAATGCACCGCCTTCACCAATATTAATACCATCTCTATCATTGTCAAATGGTTTACATAGAGAGGAGCTCAAAGACTTTAAAACATTAAATCCGAGACACGAAAATTCAGTCAATGGATCGGCACCACCACAAATAACTAAATCCGCTTTTCCCGATTTTATTAAATCGTATGCCATACCTGCAGCAGTTGTCCCCGCAGCACAAGCTGCCATCGTTACATAACAACCTCCTAAAATTCCGCATTTATCTTTTATCCATGGAACAAAACTTGGTATTTGTGTTAACCATTCAGATTGTAAAATACCATTCCGAGTGTCTTTTACATGACCAATTATTCTTCCATTTGCTGCTAAAGAAGTTGCAAATGTTAAATATGATTTTTCTTTATAGCTTGATACAATTTCCGGCGTTAAATTAGCATCTTCATATGCTTCCTCAATTGCCTGTTCCATTATGTAAATAATTCTTTCCTTCTCTTGTGGAGTATTTGTTAAATATGGAAAATCTGGATTATCAATTTCTCCAACGAATTCAGTTCGAAATTTAGTAGAATCAAAAAGTGTTGCTTTTTTCAAACCAGAAATACCATGTTTACTATTTTCAAAAAAGGCATCTTTGCCGCTCCCATTCGCAGCAAGTACACCTATTCCAGTAATTACTATTCTTTTTTCCATTTAAAAACAAAAACAGATTAAAAGCCAACAAACATTCAGCTTTCAATCTGCTCCTTTCTAATTTAATCCTTTTTCTTCACGAATATAATCTGCAATAGAAGAAACACTTCTAAAAATCGCCATATCCTCATCACTAACTTTTACGTCAAATGTTTCCTTTAAACCTACAACCAGTTCTAAAGCATCGACAGAATCTAAACCTAGACCTTCATCCTCATCATCTGAATATGAAGCAAATATTGGTGAATCGAAATCAAATTCGTTTTCATCAACTTCATCCAACCCCAACTTTTCTACAATCATATTTAAAACTTGTTTTTCAATAGAATCCATTAATTAATATCCTCCAACTATAGATTATATCATCTGAAAATGATATTTTTTATTTATTTTAGGGTACCTCTAAT
>NZ_RJPH01000029.1:0-3502 GCF_003944205.1 Streptococcus oralis subsp. dentisani | reverse complement strand
TAAACACTGGAAATCAGTCCTGCGTCTAGATAGTCCTTACGCAGAGCTTCTTGGCAGTAGTGTTCATCCGCGGTATCCGAATACCCTTCTGATACTACTCTCTTAATCAAGAGATTGCTTAAAAACAAGGGTGAAGTGTCAAAGCGTAATCCAAATGGATAGCCATGACCAATGTAGTCCACATAATGGCCATTTGCCAAATCAACTCGACGACCTGAAAGAACTACAAAAAAGTCCATCTGCTCGCTTGTACTCCTTGTTCCTATCTCTAAATCTACTTTTTCTATATGTTATTTAACTTTAAGTGAGGGTATTTAATATTTTTTTGTTCCTTCTCAAAAAGCTGTTGAGCGCTTTTTTCTTGGTCATCAATATACCCCTCAAACCAAACTTTACTTATATCTTCTTTGTTAAAAAAATAACATTGATTATCCGTATTTCCATTTGGATATAAACATGCCGAATAATCGAAATAACCAATTGTCCCTTGATTATTATAGAGTGGAAAACGAGATAAAATCATTAACTTCACTTCTCCGTTATGAAGTTGAATCACACTTCCGATTGGCAATATTTTATCATTCATTATTAACTCTCCTTATTACTTAATTCTTTGTATAACTGTCTCAATATCATGCTGCGTTTAATCAATTTGGTATTTAAAATAGTGTATACGATAAAATATGATGATAAAGTTAATACAAGACTAATATAATTACCCGAACTTATAAAAATTGCAGCAGTCACTATTCCTATAATCAAAAAACAGAGCATCGTTATATATAATATTAAAACATTCCTTTTTTCTTGCTTTAAAAAGTTTTGATAGTTTCTTAAATCAATTTGAAATTCTTCTAACTCAATGACACGGTTTAAAACATAATAAAGTAATAGACTGCTACCAATACTAATTATAATATAAGCAAAGATTAAAGACAGTATACGAAGATCTGTTGGTACTTTCCCATCTTCACTTATACTTCTCAAAACAATATATAAAACAAGAGCAATTGAACTGTAACCAGTAATGGTAGCTGCTCCATTAGTTTTATCCTTTGTTGGATATAAAAGTTGATGATTTTCATTGTTATAGTAGACAGATTTTTCCTGATATATACCTAGGGCAACGAAATTTTTAGTGTTGCTTTTCATAATTATCTTTCTTAATTATAAGCTTTATAAAGTCCATTTATGATTTTTCCTCTTTGGAATATTTTATTATAAAAGAACATAAAATACATAGTCATAAATAAAACTGAAACAACTCCCCACGGAAGATTGCCATATGTGATAAAGAGGTGTGAAAAAAATATTATAATTAGTGGTAATATAATAAGAGATAAATAGGTAAAAAAGACATTCTTTCGCTCTCTTAACACAAAATTCCTCATTGCTTTTTCCTCTAATTGAAGTTTTTCCACTTCCCTCTCACGATAGAACGTCACATAACAAACAACAAAGGCTGTTATAAAGGAAATCAGAACACCTATCATTAGAAATTGATATCTTCCCAGAATGGTTAAATAGTATTGGGAATTTACTTTTCCGATTATTACATAAAGAATCATGATCAAGCTACTACCAGCAGTTTCAAGAAAAGAATTCCGTTCCCTTACTCTATATAAAGTTAGATCTTTTTTATCAAAATAAACTGGATTTTTATCAATTGTTCCTATCGGAACCATATTTTTTAAATATTTTTTCATGAATCCTTTTCCTTAGTGGAATATTTTTTGTCTAACATATGAACCACTTTAAATCTCTGTATTGGTTTCGTGTTTAATAACAATAGGGGGAACATAAAAAATAAAATGGCTAAAAACAAAAACAAAAAATTAGAAGTCAATAAATAAACTATAGAAAAAAGCACTGGNAAAAGAAATGCCAATAATATAATTAGATGGCTCTTAACTATATTTTTCTTCTCTTTTTTAAGAAAAGTTATCATATCAATGTTTGAAAGCACAAAAGGACTAATAACTAATTCTTCATTCAAAGCTGGTCTATAGAGAAGTTTGGAGATAATGATCATTAGAAAAAAACCAAAAGTCAAGGGCCAAAAACCACTAAACACCTGAACTTTTGTTATTTCTCTTACAATCACATAAAGGATAAGTGCTACTCCTGTTGAGAAAGCGATAGGAGACACTTTAAACTTTGTTTTAGAATGACCTAAGAACATCTTGTCTGTTTTCTTATCAAAAAAAACTGTTTCCCCTTCAAAATTACCAATGCCTACAAATTCAACGTCCTTTAACTTTATAATTTTATTTTCGTCCAAGAGAGTCTCCTATCACTGAAATACAGTTCCAATACCACTGAAAAAGTCAGATACTGCATTACCAACACCATCTATAACTTCCTTACCTGCTTTTACTACATTATTTGTTATTTTTGTGACTTCCTTTCCAACAGTGTTATCATAAATCATATCAAATACAGCATTGCCTGCAATTGATAAACCTACTCCTACTATAAACCCTGCAGCAGCTCCAACAATACCACCTACAGCAGTTCCTGCAATAGGTATAACACTACCAATAGTAGCTCCAATTGCTGCTCCTGTATTCATACCAATGGTCATAGCGCCGGTAGATATTGCTGCATGGGCCCCACTCTTAATAACTGCGTTCGGAACATTTTCACCAGCTGAAACCTGAGCAGTAAAATCAATAGCAGGACCGATAAATGTCATCGCTCGGCCTATTTCTGGCCCCGACTTAGCAACAGATTCAATGCCTTTTCCTATACTTATAAAAGATCCTGACGCGACATTACTTACATTATCAAAAATATTAGGAGGAACTATACCATTAGTTCCGAGGTTAATAAAACTTCCAAGTGAATCGCTTAATTTATATAAACCATTAATCAACCCTCCCACAACAGTAGGGGTCTTTTCCAATAATTTAACCCAGCCCTTATCTCCAAACACATCAATACCATTCATGATTGACTCACTGGCGAAATTATTTTTTAAATCATTTGAAATTACATCAGAATAGTTTTGATTGTTTAAGTCCATCTTCCCACTATACTTAGACTCGGCAAGCTGTTTTGCGAGAGCATTTTGGTACTTCACAGCTTTGGAGTTGCTATGGATAGCTGTGTGAATCTCTGAAACCGAATTTTTAAACTGACTTCGATTATAATAATTTCTCGATACACGGTCTCCATATGGAAGAGGGGCATAACCTGATAGTGTAGCTATTTCACTATTTTGCATATCGATAAGGTCAAAAGTATCCGTTTTTAGAAGAACACTATTAAAAGCTTCCATGTTCTTTATGGTATCATCTAAACTCTTGACTGCTTGATTATAGCTCGTGTTCACACTATCCAAACTAGGATTCGTTAACGTTAGGATATCACTTATCCCTGCATAGATATTTTGTGTCTTACTGGAACTGCTCTTTAATCCCTCGATCGGATCTTTCATCCGTTGCTTGATGCGTTCTAGGTATTCTGTCTTAATAATGGCACTGTTATCAGTCTCTGACAC
>NZ_RJPH01000028.1:0-4608 GCF_003944205.1 Streptococcus oralis subsp. dentisani | reverse complement strand
ACGATACATAGCCGACCTGAGAGGGTGATCGGCCACACTGGGACTGAGACACGGCCCAGACTCCTACGGGAGGCAGCAGTAGGGAATCTTCGGCAATGGACGGAAGTCTGACCGAGCAACGCCGCGTGAGTGAAGAAGGTTTTCGGATCGTAAAGCTCTGTTGTAAGAGAAGAACGAGTGTGAGAGTGGAAAGTTCACACTGTGACGGTATCTTACCAGAAAGGGACGGCTAACTACGTGCCAGCAGCCGCGGTAATACGTAGGTCCCGAGCGTTGTCCGGATTTATTGGGCGTAAAGCGAGCGCAGGCGGTTAGATAAGTCTGAAGTTAAAGGCTGTGGCTTAACCATAGTACGCTTTGGAAACTGTTTAACTTGAGTGCAAGAGGGGAGAGTGGAATTCCATGTGTAGCGGTGAAATGCGTAGATATATGGAGGAACACCGGTGGCGAAAGCGGCTCTCTGGCTTGTAACTGACGCTGAGGCTCGAAAGCGTGGGGAGCAAACAGGATTAGATACCCTGGTAGTCCACGCCGTAAACGATGAGTGCTAGGTGTTAGACCCTTTCCGGGGTTTAGTGCCGCAGCTAACGCATTAAGCACTCCGCCTGGGGAGTACGACCGCAAGGTTGAAACTCAAAGGAATTGACGGGGGCCCGCACAAGCGGTGGAGCATGTGGTTTAATTCGAAGCAACGCGAAGAACCTTACCAGGTCTTGACATCCCTCTGACCGCTCTAGAGATAGAGTTTTCCTTCGGGACAGAGGTGACAGGTGGTGCATGGTTGTCGTCAGCTCGTGTCGTGAGATGTTGGGTTAAGTCCCGCAACGAGCGCAACCCCTATTGTTAGTTGCCATCATTCAGTTGGGCACTCTAGCGAGACTGCCGGTAATAAACCGGAGGAAGGTGGGGATGACGTCAAATCATCATGCCCCTTATGACCTGGGCTACACACGTGCTACAATGGCTGGTACAACGAGTCGCAAGCCGGTGACGGCAAGCTAATCTCTTAAAGCCAGTCTCAGTTCGGATTGTAGGCTGCAACTCGCCTACATGAAGTCGGAATCGCTAGTAATCGCGGATCAGCACGCCGCGGTGAATACGTTCCCGGGCCTTGTACACACCGCCCGTCACACCACGAGAGTTTGTAACACCCGAAGTCGGTGAGGTAACCTTTTAGGAGCCAGCCGCCTAAGGTGGGATAGATGATTGGGGTGAAGTCGTAACAAGGTAGCCGTATCGGAAGGTGCGGCTGGATCACCTCCTTTCTAAGGATAAGGAACTGCGCATTGGTCTTGTTTAGTCTTGAGAGGTCTTGTGGGGCCTTAGCTCAGCTGGGAGAGCGCCTGCTTTGCACGCAGGAGGTCAGCGGTTCGATCCCGCTAGGCTCCATTGGTGAGAGATCACCAAGTAATGCACATTGAAAATTGAATATCTATATCAAATAGTAACAAGAAAATAAACCGAAACGCTGTAGTATTAAAAGAGTTACTGACTGAAAGGTCAGAAAATAAGGTTAAGTTAATAAGGGCGCACGGTGGATGCCTTGGCACTAGGAGCCGAAGAAGGACGTGACAAACGACGATATGCCTTGGGTAGCTGTAAGTAAGCGATGATCCAGGGATTTCCGAATGGGGGAACCCAACAGGTACTACCTGTTACCCATATCTGTTAAGGATGTGAGGAGGAAGACGCAGTGAACTGAAACATCTAAGTAGCTGCAGGAAGAGAAAGCAAAAGCGATTGCCTTAGTAGCGGCGAGCGAAACGGCAGGAGGGCAAACCGAAGAGTTTACTCTTCGGGGTTGTAGGACTGCAATGTGGACTCAAAGATTATAGAAGAATGATTTGGGAAGATCAGCCAAAGAGAGTAACAGCCTCGTATTTAAAATAGTCTTTGTACCTAGCAGTATCCTGAGTACGGCGGGACACGAGAAATCCCGTCGGAATCTGGGAGGACCATCTCCCAACCCTAAATACTCCCTAGTGACCGATAGTGAACCAGTACCGTGAGGGAAAGGTGAAAAGCACCCCGGGAGGGGAGTGAAATAGAACCTGAAACCGTGTGCCTACAACAAGTTCGAGCCCGTTAATGGGTGAGAGCGTGCCTTTTGTAGAATGAACCGGCGAGTTACGATATGATGCGAGGTTAAGTTGAAGAGACGGAGCCGCAGGGAAACCGAGTCTGAATAGGGCGCCTTAGTATCATGTCGTAGACCCGAAACCATGTGACCTACCCATGAGCAGGTTGAAGGTGCGGTAAGACGCACTGGAGGACCGAACCAGGGCACGTTGAAAAGTGCTTGGATGACTTGTGGGTAGCGGAGAAATTCCAAACGAACTTGGAGATAGCTGGTTCTCTCCGAAATAGCTTTAGGGCTAGCGTCGACATCAAGATTCTTGGAGGTAGAGCACTGTTTGGGTGAGGGGTCCATCCCGGATTACCAATCTCAGATAAACTCCGAATGCCAATGAATTATGGTCGGCAGTCAGACTGCGAGTGCTAAGATCCGTAGTCGAAAGGGAAACAGCCCAGACCACCAGCTAAGGTCCCAAAATAATTGTTAAGTGGAAAAGGATGTGGGGTTGCACAGACAACTAGGATGTTAGCTTAGAAGCAGCTATTCATTCAAAGAGTGCGTAATAGCTCACTAGTCGAGTGACCCTGCGCCGAAAATGTACCGGGGCTAAAACAATTTACCGAAGCTGTGGATACCTTTATAGGTATGGTAGGAGAGCGTTCTATGTGTGAAGAAGGTGTACCGTGAGGAGTGCTGGAACGCATAGAAGTGAGAATGCCGGTATGAGTAGCGAAAGACAGGTGAGAATCCTGTCCACCGTAAGACTAAGGTTTCCAGGGGAAGGCTCGTCCGCCCTGGGTTAGTCGGGACCTAAGGAGAGACCGAAAGGTGTATCCGATGGACAACAGGTTGATATTCCTGTACTAGAGTATGTAGTGATGGAGGGACGCAGTAGGCTAACTAAAGCAGACGATTGGAAGTGTCTGTCTAAGCAGTGAGGTGTGATATGAGTCAAATGCTTATATCTATAACATTGAGCTGTGATGGGGAGCGAAGTTTAGTAGCGAAGTTAGTGACGTCACACTGCCAAGAAAAGCTTCTAGCGTTTAAACATACTCTACCCGTACCGCAAACCGACACAGGTAGTCGAGGCGAGTAGCCTCAGGTGAGCGAGAGAACTCTCGTTAAGGAACTCGGCAAAATGACCCCGTAACTTCGGGAGAAGGGGTGCTGACTTTACGTCAGCCGCAGTGAATAGGCCCAAGCAACTGTTTATCAAAAACACAGCTCTCTGCTAAATCGTAAGATGATGTATAGGGGGTGACGCCTGCCCGGTGCTGGAAGGTTAAGAGGAGTGCTTAGCGGTAACGCGAAGGTATGAATTGAAGCCCCAGTAAACGGCGGCCGTAACTATAACGGTCCTAAGGTAGCGAAATTCCTTGTCGGGTAAGTTCCGACCCGCACGAAAGGCGTAATGATTTGGGCACTGTCTCAACGAGAGACTCGGTGAAATTTTAGTACCTGTGAAGATGCAGGTTACCCGCGACAGGACGGAAAGACCCCATGGAGCTTTACTGCAGTTTGATATTGAGTGTCTGTACCACATGTACAGGATAGGTAGGAGTCTATGAGATCGGGACGCCAGTTTCGAAGGAGACGTTGTTGGGATACTACCCTTGTGTTATGGCCACTCTAACCCGGATAGGTTATCCCTATCGGAGACAGTGTCTGACGGGCAGTTTGACTGGGGCGGTCGCCTCCTAAAAGGTAACGGAGGCGCCCAAAGGTTCCCTCAGAATGGTTGGAAATCATTCGCAGAGTGTAAAGGTATAAGGGAGCTTGACTGCGAGAGCTACAACTCGAGCAGGGACGAAAGTCGGGCTTAGTGATCCGGTGGTTCCGCATGGAAGGGCCATCGCTCAACGGATAAAAGCTACCCTGGGGATAACAGGCTTATCTCCCCCAAGAGTTCACATCGACGGGGAGGTTTGGCACCTCGATGTCGGCTCGTCGCATCCTGGGGCTGTAGTCGGTCCCAAGGGTTGGGCTGTTCGCCCATTAAAGCGGCACGCGAGCTGGGTTCAGAACGTCGTGAGACAGTTCGGTCCCTATCCGTCGCGGGCGTAGGAAATTTGAGAGGATCTGCTCCTAGTACGAGAGGACCAGAGTGGACTTACCGCTGGTGTACCAGTTGTCTTGCCAAAGGCATCGCTGGGTAGCTATGTAGGGAAGGGATAAACGCTGAAAGCATCTAAGTGTGAAACCCACCTCAAGATGAGATTTCCCATGATTATATATCAGTAAGAGCCCTGAGAGATGATCAGGTAGATAGGTTAGAAGTGGAAGTGTGGTGACACATGTAGCGGACTAATACTAATAGCTCGAGGACTTATCCAAAGTAACTGAGAAAACTTAGCGTATGGTTTTTCTAATTATTTGATAGATATTCAATTTTGAGTAGGTATTACTCAGAGTTAAGTGACGATAGCCTAGGAGATACACCTGTACCCATGCCGAACACAGCAGTTAAGCCCTAGAACGCCGGAAGTAGTTGGGGGTTGCCCCCTGTGAGATATGGAAGTCGCTTAGCT
>NZ_RJPH01000027.1:0-4842 GCF_003944205.1 Streptococcus oralis subsp. dentisani | reverse complement strand
TACCTAACTTTTGGGATTTAGATCATTTTTTGGAAAGTCTCTTTTATAATAAATTACGAATTTTTTCTTTTATAAATGCGTTAAGAGGATAGTGTTTATCAAGATATTCTAGGAGTGCCTGAGCAGATTCAGAAATTCGTTCGTAACCTTGCAAGAAGTGAGGCAATTGTTTGGCTTCATTTGGATAACCTTTTTCAAATCGTCTGTAGCTGTTAAAAATATCTATAAAATTAGATTTAGAAGTTTTTTCCAAATTGATTAGTTCAGTCCAGAGCTTGACAGATCTGTTTTGGATGAAATCATAAGCAGCCAATTTTTCGCCTCGTTGATAGCGACCTAGTCCTATATATAGGTTGCATAAAATTTCTCCCAACAGCCATTCGCGGTCTCTATTTTCTTTTGATGGCAATCTTTGTGGCTGGCAGATTGTTCCATCAAAACCGACCTCCTTCCAGATAATCTTGCCTTCAGCGAAGGGAATGTTTACCAGTTCATGAGCTTCAAAGACAGCAAATTCACAAAAAACATCATCTTCAAATAGAACTTTATGTCCATCCACTGTATTTTGGTAGTGAAATGCAATTGGTTCTAGATTACTTAACCAAGTTAGATCCTGGATATAGGCCTGCTTGTAGCCATCTTTTACAATAACAAAGAAATCCAAATCGGAGTACTGATCCAATCGTTCTCTTTCTGATCCGCAAGAACCAAGTGCCAGCAAAGCTAGTGCTTGTCTAGAATCTTTTAGAGACTGACCAATATCATCTAGTCTTTGTAATAGTAATTCTGTTTTATTCATATCGTTACCTCATTATTTCTTGTTTACAGACATTATATAGTTAATATTTTCGAAAGTCAATTTCATCCCATACCAAATATATACTAATGTAATATGGGATTTCTTTCGATATTTTTTACAATGATAAAGTTTAAACATTTTGCAGGGTATTGCTCATATTATCAAGAATGAAGAAATTTGAAGTATCCTTTGATTGATTAGAAAGTGATTCTTATCTTTAAAAAGATTAAATGATTTGGAAAATATTTGAGAAGAAAAAATATATCGACTTAGCCATCAATTTGCAAACGGTAAAACCTTTCCACAAACGATGAAAATACACATACGACCCGCGCAAAGAGTGGATAATTTACTAATTAGGCATGAAACAATCATTGCAAAATATACTTTTTAAATTACCCATAAAACGATGAGCTGAAGCGAGTTATTCAAAGTCATATGTATTGCTGATATTTGAAAGAGTGACCTGAGACTCAATATATAATTAGGACTGCTAAGTAAAGTTTGGACATTATATCATAAAAGAGGGAAAAGACAGATTTGAGATTTCGCAGAAACAAAAACAGCCCGATGAGGGCTGTGAGATACCAAGAAATCTCAACTTAAATCGCAAACAAGTCATTCAAGTTCTCAGCCAAGGTTGGGTGAGTGAAGATTTGTTTTGTGAAGTAAGTGTAAGGAATCTTGTTGTCCATCGCAACAGTGATGATGTTGATGATTTCTTGAGAACCTTCTGAGAAGATAGTTGCACCAATAATTTCTTTTGTTTCAGTATTGACAACAGCTTTGAAGGCTCCACGAAGGTCTCCATTTACGTGACCACGAGGCATGGCAGCAACAGGGATTTCCTTCACTGCGTATGGAAGTTTCAAATCAGCTGCTTGGCTTTCAGTCAAACCAACTTGTGAAAGTGCAGGTGTGATGAACATGGTGTTTGGTACATTGAGACGGTCTTCAAGTGTGTAGCTGCCATCTCCAGCAAGGTAGCTGTAGACAACGCGGAAGTCATCAAGTGAAATGTAGGTAAATTGTGGTCCACCGTTGACGTCTCCGACTGCGAAGACACCAGAAACGTTTGTTTGACAATGTTTGTCTACTTTGATAGCACCACGCTCAGTTAGTTCAATATCCGTATTTCCAAGTTGAAGTGGTTCGACATTTGGTTTACGTCCAGTTGCGTAGAGAAGAGCATCGAAACGGTAAGTTTCGTTTTCAGTTACGATGAGAACTTGGTCACCGTCGTTTTTGATTTCAGTAGTACGGATGTTTTGAAGCAATTCAATGCCGTCTTCTTCCATGTATTGTTTAGCAAGAGCTGCGATGGAAGGTTCTGCACGAGGAAGGAAAGTATCCAAGGCATCTAGGACGGTAACCTTGCTTCCAAGTTTGTTGTAAAGACCAGCAAATTCAAGACCGATGTTTCCGCCACCAAGGACTCCAAGTTTTTCAGGCAGTTTGTCCAAGTTTTGGATACCTGTTGAGTCAAAGACATTCTTACTTGTAGCAAGTCCAGGGATTGGCAAGACGTTTGAAACAGCACCAGTGTTGATGACGATAGTTTCAGCAGTCAGTTCTTGTTTTTCATCACCAGCTTGGATTTCGATGACTTTGTTTGAAAGGAAGTGAGCTTCCGCATCAAAGATATCCACGCCAGTACCAGCAACAGTAGCATAGTTTTTACCATTGAGGCGGCTAGTGATAGTATTTTTGGTAGCAATCACTTCTTCAAAAGACAAGTCTTTCTCAGCAGCAACTAGCAAGGTTTTAGTTGGGATACATCCGATGTTGATACAAGTTCCGCCGTACATAGCTTTGCTACGTTCAACGAGGGCAACTTTTTTGCCGGCTGAAGCTAATTTACCAGCTAGTGTTTTCCCAGCTTTACCAAATCCAATAACGATTAAATCATATGTTAACATTTATAGTCCTCCTATTCGATTTTCATTCTAGCATAAGAAAACACTTTTTGCACAAATCTGCTACGGGAAATGATTTCCGGTCAAAAGGTCTATCAAAAACTTTTATAATTCTAGTTCAATAGATAATAAATCGTTTACATGATTTTCCTAATGGATTCTACTATCTTTTGCCTCACTCTTGTGTTATACTAGATAGGTTGCAAAGAACTAGTACTTTTCTTTCGTGGAAAAGAAGCAACACGGTATCTCATTTTTAGATGAAGATACGTCATGAAAAGAAAAGTATATACTACGCGCTATAGGATGGCTTCGCACCATCTTTAGAAAGAAGAATAACGTGAAATTTAATGAATTTAACTTGTCTGCTGAATTGCTAGCAGAGATTGAAAAAGCTGGATTTGTAGAAGCCAGTCCCATCCAAGAACAGACTATTCCATTGGCTCTCAAAGGAAAAGACGTTATCGGTCAAGCTCAGACTGGTACAGGGAAGACTGCAGCCTTTGGCTTGCCAACCCTTGAAAAAATCCGTACAGAAGAAGCGACCATCCAAGCCTTGGTTATCGCTCCAACTCGTGAGCTCGCCGTCCAAAGTCAAGAGGAACTCTTCCGCTTTGGCCGTAGCAAAGGAGTGAAAGTTCGCTCAGTTTACGGTGGTTCCAGCATTGAAAAACAAATCAAGGCCCTTAAATCGGGTGCCCACATCGTGGTAGGAACACCAGGACGTCTCTTAGACTTGATTAAACGCAAGGCCTTGAAATTACAAGATATTGAAACGCTTATCCTTGACGAAGCGGATGAAATGCTCAATATGGGCTTCCTTGAAGACATCGAAGCCATCATTTCCCGTGTCCCTGAAAATCGTCAAACCTTGCTCTTTTCAGCAACCATGCCAGATGCTATCAAACGTATCGGTGTTCAGTTTATGAAGGACCCTGAGCATGTCAAGATTGCTGCCAAGGAATTGACAACAGAGCTGGTTGATCAGTACTATATCCGTGTCAAGGAACAAGAGAAATTCGATACCATGACGCGTCTCATGGACGTGGAACAACCAGAACTTGCTATTGTATTTGGTCGTACTAAACGCCGTGTAGATGAATTGACTCGTGGACTTAAAATCCGTGGCTTCCGTGCAGAAGGAATTCATGGTGACCTAGACCAAAACAAACGTCTTCGTGTCCTTCGTGATTTTAAAAATGGCAATCTGGATGTTCTAGTTGCGACAGACGTGGCAGCACGTGGTTTGGATATCTCGGGTGTGACCCATGTCTACAACTACGATATTCCACAAGATCCTGAAAGTTATGTTCACCGTATCGGTCGTACAGGTCGTGCTGGTAAGTCAGGTCAATCTATTACTTTCGTAGCACCAAATGAAATGGGCTACCTTCAAATTATTGAAAACTTGACTAAGAAACGCATGAAAGGCTTGAAACCAGCGACAGCAGAAGAAGCCTTCCAAGCTAAGAAACAAGTAGCACTCAAGAAAATCGAACGAGACTTCGCAGACGAAGCAATTCGTGGGAACTTTGAGAAATTTGCTAAAGATGCTCGTAAGTTAGCTTCCGAATTTAGTCCAGAAGAATTGGCTATGTATATCTTGAGCCTGACAGTCCAAGATCCAGACAACCTTCCTGAAGTGGAGATTGCGCGTGAAAAACCACTGCCATTTAAACCATCAGGTAATGGCTTTGGTGGCAAAGCTAAGGGAGGTCGAGGAGGCCGTCGTGGAGACGACCGTCGAGACCGTGATCGCCGTGGCAATGGTCGTCGTGATGAGTTCAAGAAAGGTAGTCGTGGAAACGACCGTTTTGATAAAGACAAACGTTACCATAATAAAGACAATAAAAAACCTCGCAACACTTCAAGTGAAAAGAAAACAGGCTTTGTTATTCGTAACAAGGGCGATAAATAAGAAAAAGCGGTTCAAAATGAATCGCTTTTTTATATAAGGAGACCGATAGTAAAAGAAGATGTATAAAAGTAAAGGAAAGGTGAGATGGGAAGGGGAACTTTAATCCATCTTCTTATAATATTATTATATAAAAATCCAAACAGAATGTCAATAAAAAATTGCTATTTTTATAAAATATTTTTGCTTTTAAAAATTGCAATTCAATAAGC
>NZ_RJPH01000026.1:0-6070 GCF_003944205.1 Streptococcus oralis subsp. dentisani | reverse complement strand
TTTTAATACTCCTAAATGTTTATAATCTTCCTTAATAGATTCACTGATTGATATAAGAATCATCAACAAAACCATGGATGATAAAATTGAAATTGAAAAAGAAAGAATAACTAAATTTATATTTTTTTGAGAAGATAAAGCTCCAAAAATAGTTGTATTATCTGATGATTTAGTGAAGGAATAAAAATCTAAACTTGTCTGCATCTCCTTAGTAACATCAGAATTTACAGAACTGTTAAACTTTCCAACATATGAATGATTAATGGTTCCAAAATTACTTAATTGGTCATACTGCACAGCTATCAAGGCTTGGTTGGCTTTATCATACAGTTTTCCGCTGTTATCAACTATAGGATTAATCATATCAGAAAAAATAACAATTGCTGAAATAGTATATGTTTTATTTTTAAGCGTTACGCTATTACCAACTGAGATATTATGTTCTTTAGCAAATAAGTAATCAATCATTACTTCTTCACTAGTTCTATTTTTACTACCTTCAATAATTAAAAACTTATCAAACTTTCTTTCTGAATCATATATCCGATACAATATATTATTATCGTTATAAATCGCATACTTATGATCTTCCCAAGAAAAGTTATATTTATTAGCTAAATTATCAATCGTTTGAGAAATAGTGTTTTCGCTACTAGAATCTACGTTCGATAGGTTTGGATAAAAACTGAAATCTTCAATATTGCTTTCCGTAGTTACTTTATTTTCAAATCTCAGAACATTTTGATAACTACTAATAAAAACTGTTGCTAATAAAACTGTTAAAAATGTAACAATAAAAATTCCAATATTGCTAAATTTTTTTTTTCGAAAGAAAAAATAAATCTTGTTCAAAATATCACCCCCATTTAACTTGAGTAGCTGAAATAGGAGATGGATTTTTTATTATATCGATTATATTACCACTATTCATTTTGATAACTTTGTTTGCCATCTGTGCTATACCAGGGTTATGTGTTACCATTACTACTGTTACATGATTTTCTATTTGGTACTTTTGGATTAAATTCAGCACCTGTTTTCCATGCTCTTCATCTAATGCTCCAGTGGGCTCATCACAAAATAATATTTTGGGGTTTTTTGATAATGCTCTAGCGATTGCTACTCTTTGTTGCTGACCACCTGATAATTGAAAAGGCATTCGTTTTAATAGATGAGTCAAGTTTAAACTGTCTATTACATTATCATAATCTTTATTTTTCACTAAAAAGGCTCCCATTTTGATGTTATTCTCAACATTTAAATCTGCCATTAAGTAATATGATTGAAAAATAAAGCCGATATTTTCCCTTCTAAAGCGCGTACGTTCTGCCTCTGTTAATGCTGTGATATCTAATTCATCAATTAGTACCTTACCAAAGTCACAATCATCTAATCCAGACATTATATTCATTAAAGTAGATTTACCTGAACCTGAGGGACCTAAAATTACAACAAATTCCCCTTTACTAATTTCTAAATCTATTTCATTTAATGCATATAGATCTTTTTCACCATCTGCGTATTTTTTTATGAGTTGACGTACCTTTATCATTTTGCTCTCCTACTCTTATTATCTAAAACCTTTTTACAAACCTTATCAGCAGTTCTTATTGCACCATACACCCCATAATCAGTACTCCAATTACCAGATATATATATTCCTCTGAAACCTCTTAATTCAGGGGAAAATAAATTTGAATTCATAAAAACAAACTGGTCTCTTTCCCAACCAAAAACAGAACCCCACGTTGTATTGGTTATTTTTTTATACTCTAGGTTACATGTTGTAAATATTGAACTCATTATGTTTGATAATTCTGGAATTTCTAAAGTTATCATATCAACGATTTTATCAACATCTATCTTACTCTCATTAGCAGGAGAAGTTAAAAATGTGAACATAATTTTCTTTCCATCTGAATAAATCATACAAATTGGTAATCTAAAACTTTCGGAGGAAAGTAAAATATTTTCATCCATATTTTTGATATCATAATTTCCCATATAGACAGTATCGCCTTTTAGACTAGGAATTTCATAATCTAGTTTTGCAAATAATCGAAATACTGTTGTTCCTGGTTGGAATTTTTTCAACTTATTCTTTATACGAGTGTTAGAAATGATTTCACTTAAAATATCAAAAGGATATGAACAAAAGATAACATCCTCAGTAAGAATTTCAAAATCTCTACCTCCACTATTGCATTTAATCAAAAGAGTACTTTCATCTATAATCTTACAATCCGTACATGTACAGTTTTTTAAAAAGGTAACACCGTTATTTTCAGCAAAGTCCTTCAAATAATTAATCAAATTGGTATTGCAACCTTTAATATATCCTGACCCTAATCCATAAGAAATCAATAAGCTTAAGTTATTAAATGCTATACCTTGTATCCCAATTCCTCCATATCCTGGAGATAGTAATGTTAATATTTGACAAATATCATCCGATAGAGAATACTGTTTTAAAAATTCTTCAAACGAAATTGTGGAAGTCTCCAAAAACATTGATTGCAAGCCTTTCTCATCGGCATTTAAAAAATACGAAGCGTATATTTTTATTTTCCTGAAAAATTTATTTATTGAATCGATTTCATCTGGATAGTTATTTTTTAAATATTCCAAAAGTTCATCAAGAATAATTGGGATCTCTTTTATCTTACCTTTATGAAATAAGTTTACAAATTTCACAGAAACAAAATCGTTATCCAGTGAAATACCTATCTCGTTAAAAAAATCATTAACAAAGCACTCCTTATTTATTCCGGCAATATGATGAGCTCCCAGAAAAAAATCATCTTCAATCATCTGCGATAAACCACCAAAAGAGTCATTCTTTTCAACAACAAGAATATTGCTCACTTTTGTAGATAAATTTGCAGCAGTCAGTAAGCCATTAATTCCAGCACCAACTATTACTGTACTAAAACAATCATTATATTTGCTTGTTGAATCAACCAACTTACTCTAATCCTCCATCTGTAATAAAAATTCGACTTTTTTTATCGCATCTTTTAATTTTTCAACTATCATAGAACATTCTTCTTCATTTACTGTAAGTGGTGGTGCTACTATTAAAATATTAGTATCGTCTGGATATAAAAGTAAACCTCTATTACTCAAAAATTTGGATAAAATTTCAGCTATTCCCCATGCTTCCATATTTTTTATTCTAATTTCTTCAAAAATAATTGCTTGTATTAACCCTTTTCCACGTATACATCGGACTAAAGGTGAGCATAGTAATTCGTTTCGTAATTTATTCAATAATAAGTTACCTTTTTCAGAGGAATTTGCTATTAAATTGTTTTTCTCGATAATATTAATATTTGCTAGTGCAGCAGCACATGCTACAGGGTGTCCTCCTGTAGTATACCCATGTTCTAAATGTTTTCCATCTTGAGTATCTCCATAAAAAGCCATATATACTTCCTCAGTTACAAGAACAGCTCCCAGAGGAAAATAACCAGAGGTAATTGCTTTAGCTGTCATCATGATATCACCCCAAATGTTATAATTTTGCGAATCAAACATTTTACCTGTTCTACCAAAGCCAGTTGCAACCTCATCAATTACAAGTAAAATTCCTTCCTGCTTAGAAATCTTATAGATTTCTTCAACATAGCGTAAAGGTAAAACATTGGCACCATTAGATAATTGTGTAAGTTCCAAAAATAATGCAGCAATTTTACCTTTATTAACTGAACAAAATGACTTAAATTCATCAAGACAGTTATTAATTTCATCATTAATATCCATAGAATTTGGTACATTAATTTGATGAAAATTACTACATTCTAAATTGAAGTCATCATTATTAAATCCACCATTAGCTATCATCATGGCCCCAATACTCGAACCATGATAAGCTCCTTTCAAAGAGATAATTACGTTTCTATGTTCATTTTTATTTCTCCAATATTTTAGAACAATTTTTAATGCAGTATCACATGCTTCTGATCCACTATTTGTAAAAAAAGTTGAAAAATAATGGTCATCACATAACCTACATAGTCTTTGAGAACATTCAATGGAAGTAGCATTTGTAGAAGTAAATAGAGTTGCATTATCTAATTTTTTTAACTGTGATGATATGGAGCTTATTATTTCCGAGTTAACGTGACCTATATTAGAATTAAGTAATGTTGAAACTCCATCATATAAAATCTTATTATCAACGGATTGAAAATAATTTTCAGAATTCACATGCGTTAAAATTTCAGGACCATTTTCTATGTAATCCTTCATTTGCTTAAAAGCGTGCCAAACTTTATTAATTTTTTTGTGTGATGTCATATCTCTTACCTTTATCTTTATCTTTATCTAGAACTATATGCTGCATCTATTATTAAATTTTCTCCATTAATACTGGATTGGTTTAATAAAAATAAAACTGCTGTAGCAATATCTGATGAATTTACAAACTGTTTGGGTAGTCCACCTACAGCAAACATCCAATGTTTATTTTTTGAAAGTGAAGACATTGCATCTTCTAACATTTGAGTTTTAACAAAACCTGGACTAATACAATTTGATAAAATCCCTTTATCACCATAATCTAAAGCAAGGCATTTTACTAACTCAATTATTGCGGCTTTACTGACACTATAAGCAGTTAAATTATACGACCCAACAACTCCTAGAACAGAGGCTAATAAGATTATTCTGCCATTTTTATTTTGAATCAATTTTGGTATTATATACTTTAAAAATCTTACTACTGATGTGAGATTGATATTTATGGTTTTTTCAAAATCAGCTTCACTTATTTCTGTCAAGCTACCTGGAATCATTATCCCAACCGTAGAAATCACACCATACAAAGGTGGCATCTCTCTCAATATTTTATCAACTTCAGCAAGTACTTTTTCTGACTTTATATCACCACAAACCGTTTTTATGTTAACTGATGCAATTTCCTCAATGGAACTTGAAATATCTACAGCTAAAATATCATACCCTTCTTGTGTGACTAACTTTAAAATAGATTTAGCAATACCGCCACATGCTCCCAATAAAATTAAAGTTCGTTCTTTTCTCATATCATGTTAACCCACCATCAACAACAATTGTTTGCCCTGAAACATAAGATGATAGTTTACTTAATAGAAAAACAACCACATGCGCTACCTCTTCTGGTAAGCCTTCCCTTCCCATAGGAATTTTTTCTGTGATTCTGTCTAATTCTTTACTTGGTATGTTCTTAACCATATCTGTCTTAATATACCCAGGAGCCACAGCATTAATTCGAATGTTTTTTCCTGATAATTCTTTTGATAGAGTTTCAGTCATAGAAATCAAAGCTGACTTACTTGCACAATAGTTTGCTTGCCCAACCATACCTTTTAAGCCGCTTACAGAAGACATATTAACAATTACCCCTTCTTTTTCAGCTAACATTGGGAAAATAGCTTTCTTTGTTATTCTATAAATACCATTTAAATTTGTCTCTATAACATCGTCCCAATCATCATCATTTAACATAAAAAATAGTTTATCCTTTGTAATACCTGCATTATTAACTAAACCATATATTTTATTATCAAAAATCTTCAAAACTTCTTTAAAAAATTTATTAATACTTTCCGAATTCGACTGATCTAAATGTACAAGATAAAGATTTCCAAGCAAATCTTCCCCCTCATAAAAAAAATCTTCTGAATTAACAACGGAATTGTTGTATGTAGCAACGACATTAGCACCATACTTTAACAATTCAAGTGTAATACTTTTTCCAATACCTCTGCTTCCACCTGTGACAACAATATTTTTACCACATAAATCTTTCATATTAATCTCCTATTTTTGCAACAAGTATAAAACATAGTTACCCGTGACATCATAACCTGTCACAAGAATTTTATTTATACTTTTTCTCTCTAAATTTTTATTAATATTCCTTGGTACTTTGTTTTTTTTCAAACACAAGGCAGCTATAGCAATTGTGACTGAGAGAGACGCTCCTAAAGTTTCTCCAGCATATTTTTTTAAGTCTGTGATTATAACACTTTCGTCAAAAAATTTTTTTAGAACCTCATTTTCGGTTCTATCAAAGTATGATTTATTA
>NZ_RJPH01000025.1:0-6239 GCF_003944205.1 Streptococcus oralis subsp. dentisani | reverse complement strand
TTTATTATACTTTGTACGAGCTTTTCAATACCCTATCCCAACCTTTAAAATCCCCTAAGTTATTTACTCAAGGGATTTTTTATCTGCTTTTTTCATACTCAAACAGTCAGTCTAACTGTTTGATTTTCTTTGTGACTAACTCCCTAAAAATAGTAGAATTAGCTACTTTACTGATTTTACAAGATAATAACAAGACCTAAACGTATAATTTATTTAGGTTTACCAATTATGACTTTAACATTATCCAATAAGGTCTAACTCAACCGTCCCCAAAGTTAAATCCTTATGTATTTAATCAGAAAGATTATTTTTCGCATATTTTTTTATGTCTTTGGGATAAAATCCCTTATATTTTTTGAAGCATGTACTAAATTTACTGTGAGAGGAATATCCTACAGCCTCTGCTATATCTTGAATTTTAAGGGTAGAGTTCAGTAGGAGTAATTCCGCCATATTCATTCTCCGTCTTTGAGTATATTCTGTAATTGTGCATTGATATTTTTGCTTAAATAACTTTTTTAGTTTTGTGCCGCTCATAGTGGATATTTTTTCTAAAGTATCCTGTGAGATAGATGTTGCATAATGATCGTCTATATAATTGGCGACATTTTTCAAAGCCTCATCATCGGCAATAGATAGTGGATTGCTGTACTTATTTAAAAAAGAGTCTATTGTAATACTTAACCATTCCTTTGCCTTTGACTCAAAAAAGATTTCAGCAGCAGGAGATGCCATCTTGCAATTAAGGATATCTTTTGCGATTCTTTCTAAAGGCTTGTTTATTATAATGCTGGTATTAAAAAATAAATCTTCATAGTTACAGACTTTATTCTTATAAGAGGACAGGCATTGCTCTATCATGGACTGATTGAAATTTATACCGATTCCTAAATAAGGAGAGTTTTTGTGAAGTATAAACCTAAAGTCTTTAGAATTTTTTGTATTTATAGTATAAAGTGAATTTGAAGAAAGATTTTGATAAGGATTAAAACATTCACCGTTTGCTGTAACTAAATAAGATAAATAAAGGGAATAGAAATTATTCAAACCAGAAAAACTTGTATGGATAATTTCTTTTTTTATGAAAACATCATAAATATCAATAGTGAAATTATCGCCCTCGTAAAACCAATATATGCCTTCTGCATTATCCGTGCTAAAACGGAATTCATGTCCTACAGTGGAGTATTTTGTATTATCGATAGATTCATCTGTAGAAAAAAAGTTTTTAACAAAGTTATAAAAATCACTCATATTATACCTCCGTACTTTATATTTTATCCCGAATAGACATTATCCCGAATAGACTTATTTAGCCATATCTAATTGATTGAAATCCTCATTTATTATAAAATAAATGATAAATAAAAACAAGAAAAACTATGCGTATTGCAAAAGAGTTTGAAAACAAGCCTCTAAAATCAGTCTAAAAAGGCTATTTATAGGGTTTGCTAATTTTAAAAAAAGGAGGAGTTGTTCAGTGAAGGATAAGAAGAAATCAATACTGAAAAGACTAATGGCTTACGGTGGTGAAAAAAGTTTTTTACTCTATATTGCTATGGTTATGTCTGCTGTATCAGGTGTCATGGTTTTGATGCCTATGGTATATATTCATAGAATTGTAAATAACTTAATTTTAAATGGGATGGTGAATTTTGATTATGTAAAGGAAAATTCAATTTATGCAGCAGTCTTTGCCGTTCTGGGGCTTTTTATATACCTAATAGGTTTAATTTTATCCCATATTTTTGCATTTGAAGTGGAAGATAACATTATTAAGACTTCCGTAACAAAACTAATAAACAAACCGCTTGGGTATTTCGATGACAAAGAAAGCGGAAGGATAAGAAATGTAATTGTGTCCGGAGCGTCTGAAACCCATTCTTTTATAGCGCATCAACTTCCTGATATGGCGATGACCATTATATCGCCAATCGTCCTGCTTGTATTTTTCTTCGTGTTTAACTGGAAGTTAGGACTTGCCAGTATGATACCGATGATTATCGGTATGACATTGATGTCATCTATGATGACAACCGAAACAAAAAAAATGAAGGATGAGTATTATGCAGGACTTTCCGATTTATCTTCTCAGACTGTGGAATATGTTCGAGGAATTCCTGTTGTTAAAACATTTGCACAAAGTGTTGAGAGCTTTGATAAGTTATATTCGTTAATCATAAAAACAAAAGACAATGTACTTAAGCTTACTATGAGTTATACGAATAAAATGTCGTGGTTTGAAACCGTTTCTACATCGACGGCATTTTTCTTGGTACCTGTGGCATTACTCTTAATAAAATTTAATGGAAACTTATCTAATGTAGTTGCAGATTCTGTTATTTACTTCCTAATAGGACCGGCATTTGCTACTTTTATTATGAGAACTGCGACGATTACACAATCCAGTTATTTTGCGGAACTTGCTTTAGATAAAATTGAGAATATACTTGAGTTTGATGATTTTGTTTATGGAAATAAAACAAGTTCTGATGTTGGGATAGAGTTTAAAAATGTAAGCTTTTCTTATGAAGATGAAAATGTATTAGACGATATTTCATTTAAGGTGAATAAAGGAGAACGAGTTGCTTTAGTCGGATCGTCAGGCAGTGGTAAAACTACTATAGCAAGGCTTGCTGCACGATTTTACGATATTAAAACAGGTGAAATTTATATTGGAGGAATTAATATAAAAGATTTTGAAAAAGAGGCTTTAATGAGAAAAATTGCTTTTGTTTTTCAAAACTCTAAACTATTTAAAATGAGTTTAAGAGATAATCTTTTAATCGGAAAGCCTGATGCAACTAATGAAGAAATTGACAATGCCTTAATCAATTCAGGGTCTAAAGATATTATTGAAAATTTAGATAAAGGACTTGATACTGTTTACGGAACTAAAGGCACATATTTTTCAGGAGGAGAAGCTCAAAGGATTTCTATAGCGAGAGCTTTTTTGAAAGATGCAGATATTATCATTTTAGATGAAGCTACAGCCTTTGCAGATCCTGAAAATGAACATTTGATTCAAGAGTCTTTTAAGAAGCTATCAAAAAGCAAGACAACATTGATGATTGCTCATAGATTATCTACAGTAATAGATGCGGACAAGATTCTCGTTATTGATAAAGGGAAAATTGTAGAAGAAGGCAAGCATGCAGATTTAATAGATATAAATGGGCATTATAAAAAGCTTTGGGATGAATATCAGAAATCCGTAAATTGGAAGATAGGAGGTTAAAATATGGTTTCTTATTTTATGAAAAAATATGCGATGTCAGAAAAAGGCGCTCTTAACTTAAAAAAAGCCATATTTTCACACACGCTTGTTAATTTAACTAAATTGTTCGCACCAATGATCGGTTTTATGTTTCTGTTTCAGTATATAGGCATTTTAAAAAGTATTGAGAGCTACAATTTTACTTCTGTTCATTATATTGCACTAATTGTAGTAATGATGATTGTGATGTTCTTAATAGCGAGGTGGGATTATGTAAGACTTTACACCAATGTGTACAACGAGAGTGCAAATTCAAGAATTGAGTTAGCGGAAAGGTTAAAGAAATTACCTCTTTCTTATTTTGGTAAAAGAGATTTGGCAGACCTTGCGGAAACCATGATGAATGACATGAACTTATATGAAACAATTTTTTCTCATGCTGTACCTCATATATATTCAACGGCTATATCCACAAGTATTATTGCTTTAATGCTTATCTTCTATAATTGGAAACTTGCACTTGCAGCCCTTTGGGTAATTCCCATTTCTATTTTGATTATATTTTTATCAAAGAAAAGTCATAAAAAAATAGTACAAGGCTGGATAGATGATAATCGTAAGGTTTTTGATAATCTACAGGAAAATATAGAGCAGATAGAGCAAATAAAATCTTACAACTTAGAAGATAGGATGTTAAATGATTTTTTTGAAAAATTAAATGCATCCACAAAACAGAAGACGAAAGGTGAAGTTGTTGCCGGAACACTTACAGGAATAGCTACTGCAATTTTAAAGCTTGGAATTATAAGTGTTGCCGTTATCGGCGTCAACATGCTTATGGCAGGGGAGGTAAGTGCGCTGGTTTATATCGCATTTTTAATGCTTACAGCAAGTATTTATCTTCCTATAGAAGGAATAATCACCTTTATGTCAATGATAGTTATTCTTGATGCGGTTGTAGGGAGAATAAAGGAAATAAAGACAACGCCTGTTCAAGAAGGCAAAAAAGATATTGACATTAAAAATTACGATATTGAATTCAAGGATGTTTATTTCGGATATGATGATTATTCTGTAATAAATTGTGTGAGCTTTACTGCAAAGCAGGGTGAAATCACTGCGCTAATCGGTTCAAGCGGAAGCGGAAAAACAACTCTCACCAAGCTTGCTGCAAGATTTTGGGATATAGATAAAGGAAAGATTTTGATAGGGGGAGAGGACATCGGTAAAATTGATCCGGAAACACTCCTTAAAAATTTCTCTATCGTTTTCCAAGATGTTACTCTTTTTAATTCAAGCATAAAAGATAATATAAAAATCGGTAAAAAAGATGCTACAGATGAAGAGATTATAAGAGCGGCTAAAATAGCAAGATGTTATGAATTTATAGATAAAATGCCGGATGGAATAGATACAGTAATAGGTGAAAACGGACAAAGACTTTCAGGCGGAGAAAGACAAAGAATCTCAATAGCAAGGGCAATACTAAAAGACGCACCAATCATATTGCTTGATGAGGCTACAGCATCTCTGGATGTTGAAAATGAAAGTCTAATTCAAGAGGCTTTATCCGAACTTATAAAAGAAAAAACGGCAATTGTTATTGCTCATAGATTAAGAACAATAAGAAATGCAAACAAAATCGTTTTATTAAATGCCGGAAAAATAGAAGCGATAGGGACAGATGAAGAACTTTGTAAAAGCTCGGAATTTTATAAAGCAATGCTTAGAAAATCAAATATTCAGTGAAAACTTATTTAGAAGGAAAATATAAAAATGGAAAAATTAAGAATTAAAGATTTAGTTACGATAGGTGTATTTACAGTAATATATTTTGTACTTATGTTTGCTTCGGGAATGATTGGTATTGTACCGATTTTATACTTGGCATACCCTACACTGGCAGGCATTATAACAGGAATAGTTATAATGCTCTTTATGGCAAAAGTTCAAAAATCATGGGGATTATTTATACTTGGGTTGATTTGTAGTCTTTTAGCAATTGCAATGGGAAATACATATGTAATATTGATACATGCTGTAATCAGTATGGCAATTGCGGAACTTTTAAGAAAAAAAGGAGAATATAAATCATTTAAATTTAATATGCTCTCATTTGCCGTATTCAACACTTGGATTTGTGGTTTCCTTATGCAAGTTTTGTTGGCTAAAGACAAGGTTATTAAACTGGCGGAAACAGGCGGTATGGGTCACGATTATATAATGAAGCTCATAGCACTTTTGAATTATCGAAGTATGGTATTAGTATATATCGGTGCTGTTGTCGGCGGGATACTCGGCGCATATATCGGTAAAGTCTTTTTGAAAAAGCATTTCGAAAAAGCTGGTATTGTATAATGCTCGTTTCTTTAGACAATCCATATAATCCCAATCCAATTAGTAAAATTTTAGTAAGTTTTTCACTTGGATTTGCTGTATTTTATAAAGTAAATACCTATTTTGAATGGGGAATTGTGCTTCTTATTTCATTTCTTTTTTTAATGAATGGATTTAAGAAAGAAGCCTTAAAAAACATATCATTTTTTGGGGTTCTTTCTTTGATACCTAATCTTGATGTAATTAGAAATATGAATGCGATTTTAATGATGTTTTTTATGCTATTTGCTGTATGTAAGATGTTTTATCTTCCATTTAGTGCGGGAAGTTTTTTTTTAAAAACATCGGATGTAGGAAGTGTAATATCCTCAATGGATAAAATGAATTTACCTCGTACTGTTTCTATACCAATTGCTGTAATGTTTAGGTTTTTTCCTTCATTTAGGGAAGAAAGTCACAATATAAAACTTGCTATGAAAATAAGGGGTATTACATTTAAAAATCCAATTTCATACATCGAGTATGTAATTGTGCCTTTACTTGTTATATCTTCTAATATTTCTGATGATATTGCAAAGGCAGCAGAAACAAAATGTATTGAAAATCCTGTTAAAAAAACTAGGTACATATCCGTCAAAACGAAAACAGTTGATTTTGTTTATGTGCTTTCAATACTGATTATGGT
>NZ_RJPH01000024.1:0-6274 GCF_003944205.1 Streptococcus oralis subsp. dentisani | reverse complement strand
ACTTAAACTACTTTATTATAGTAACGATTCCTGCTTGTTTAGGCTATATAATTGGAAAAATAGCAGTATATCCTTTCTTTACAACCTTATATAGTGCGTTTTCGATACCTTTTCTAGAAGTGAGTTATTTTGATAACATATGGTATTTGGTTTTCATTCCAGCAATACTAATGACAATTTTTGCTTTTATTTATTCAATCGTTAAAGTTAAAAATCCTGCCCTTGATATGATTAAAGGTAGTAATCATTTAAAAGGGAATATCATTATACGAAAAATTAATAATTTAAACAAGGAGAGAAATTTTCTAAAGCAAACAAGAAAAATTCTACTTTTTTCAAGAATATCAATAATATTTTTTGTAGCATTTAGCGGTTTTGCATTTACGGTTCAGTCACTTTTTGCTTATACAACATATATAATTCCAAATAATATAGAGCGTGCTGTAGTTAGTGAGTATGGCTATGAAAAAAATGTTCGTTTCATTGAAGATCGAAATGACAATTCGTACAACACTAGTTTGAAGTTTTATTCTCGTACAGGAATACTGTTAACTGGGGATGAAAATGTAGAAATGCAATTAGTTGAATTAGGAAATGATAATCTATCACTCTTGAAATTAAGAAATAGCACCGGAAGTGATATTAATATAAAAAAAGCAAATGGCATTGTAATCAATAAATGGATGAGTGTCAAGTTTAATCTAAATAAAGGTGATAATATATCAATTTCAGTAAATGGAAAAGAATATAAACTTAGAATAGGTGAAGTTACACAAAATATATACGGTACTACAATGTATATGTCAGAGGAGTATGCTGAGCAGTTTTGGCCAACAAAAGAGGGTAGTTTTGTATATAATGGCATCTTTACAAATGATTCAATTGATTTTAATGGGGAAGAGCACTTGAGCATTATTTCTAAAGATGAAATAACTAAAACTCTTTCTCAAGCGAATCGAGTTTATCTAATATTCTCCATAATGTTACTTTTATGTGGTTTAATTATTGGGGTTACAATTTTAACTCTCTCACTTAATGGTGTTGTCAACAATTATAAAAAATATATTTCATTTATGAAATTGATAGGTTACACTGATAAGGAATGTGACTATTTAGTAATTAACAGTTATCGTTTTGTAATATTATTTGGCTATCTATTAGCTTTGCCATATACTTTTATTCTATGTAAGGTCATGTTTAATATGTTAACGAAAAGTTCTAATATCGCTTACTTAATTAATATAGATATTGTTTCAATGACTAGTTGCTTACTATTCGTTATGCTTGTTACAGAATTGACCTTGAATTATTTCAAATTTAAATTAAAAAAAGTTTCTTTTAGAGAAATTTTAGAGAGTTGAGAATTTTATGAAAACATATACAGTTGGAATAGTTGGTGGTGGTATCGGTGGATTATTTACAGGTGCTTTATTAGCAAATAAAGGATATAAGGTGGAGGTGTTTGAAAAAAATCTTATTCCAGGAGGTTATTGTCAGTCATTTCCACGAAAGAAATTTAGTATTCATCCAGCAGTCTTAAGAATAGGATCCAAAAGTTGTAAAACCATGATTGATTCTTATTGCGAACAAGCAAATATTGGAAAAATTGAATGGAAAACATATAATGAATATTATCAATTTGGAAATGAGATAAAAATTAATCAATGTACACCAAAAATGGATGATGAAATTATTTCATATTTTCCAAAATTTTCTGAGGAAATAAAAAAATTTTTTGTTGATATTAGAAAATTATACGATATTATGAATAAAGTGTTTGAAAATAATATGACCCTTAGGAGACTATCTGTATCTGAAATTAAGTTTTATATACCAAACCTTAAGAGAACGGCAGGTGAATTTGTAGATATATACTTTAAGGATAAAGTTTTAAAAGAAATTATTCTAGCTATGTTAGAATTAGACGAAAAAAGTGTTGCTATGGCAATACCAATGACATACTTTGAAGTGAAGGGACAAGGACAATATTATATACCTGAAGGTGGTGCATATTCTATAATAAAAAAATGCATTAATAAAATAGAAAGGGCTGGTGGTAAAATTCACAAAAGAGGAGTAGTTACCAAAATTGAAGTTGAAAATAATAAAGTAACAAGTATAGTATCCAATGAAAAAAAATATGAATTTGATATTATAGTTTCAAGTATGGATATTAATAAAACGTATTTTAATCTAATTGGAAAAAATAACTTACCGAAAAATAGGATAATAAATTATTTAGAAACTTCAAAATGGAAGATATCTAGGTCGTGTTTTAGCGTATGGATTGGTTTAGATGATACGTTAGAAAATTTGGAAATAGAAAACGGATCAATAATTAACTATCCTAATGAAAATTCAATTGCTAAAATTAGAAGGATGATGCAGACTAAAGGACTAGAATTACCGGAAGAGTATTGGTGTCAAATTTTTACTGCATTTAGTGGAGATGAAAGTTCTACACCAAAAGGGAAATCTCAAATAAGTGTTGGGTTATTAATTCCATATGAATATCAGAACAATTGGGGAAGCAAAAATTATAAAGATGTGAAGAAAAAATTGACAAATAAGATTATAATGGATTTAGAAAAAAGATACCCCAAAATAAAAGGTAAATATATATTTATAGAGTCAGCTACTCCGTTAACCTACGAGAGCTGGAGTGGGAATACAGAAGGTGCTTATCTTGGATTTGAAAAATATGAAAATTTAGTATATTCTAGAAATCGTCCGCAAAATCAGGGAGTTTTTAGAAATCTTTATTTTGCGAGTCATTGGGTTTCAGTCATTGGGGGTGTAAACGGTGTTATGCAAGAAAGTTTAAAAACTGCAAATTTGATACTTTCAGATTTCCCGATAGAGAATAATAATTCATTCTATGATATTTATGGTTAATATTAAAAAATGATTATTAAAGGTAGCATCCATAGTTTTTCATTGGGGAAACAAAATAAAAATTTGTTTAAATTTAGCATAGGCAGTTCAAGGACGGATAAAAAGGAAGATTGCAGAAAAATTACTAGAAGAATGATTTGCAATCTAGTTAAAAAAGATAAACGATATAAATATAAAAAAATAGATATTAGAAATTCAGATAATGAATACAGACTTGGTCAACCAATATTATATAGCGACGGAGTTGAATCAAAATTAAAAATCTCTATTTCTCACGATAATAGAATTTGTTTCGTAGCGTGTTCGGATAGTTGTATTGGTATTGATACTTCGCAAATTCGTTCTTTTAAAAAATATGAGTATCTATTTAGAGATTGTATAGAACAAATAAATGTTTGTGTTTCCAGTGATTATTTTTATACGTTATTATGGACGATTAAAGAATCTTTTACTAAATCAATTGGTATGGGGCTTAAATTTGGTTTCAATTCGGTTGTTGTAAAGAATTTAGATTTACTAAAAAACGAGATAATTTTAGAAGTTAGTGATAAGTTTGGGACAATAGAACACTCTTCTCTAGCATTTTATTATTTTACACTGAATAATTATATTTTTATGATTTGTATAATATGTAATTAGTTGATTATTGTCATGTACTATTTCCATAATATTTATTTTACATGAGAGCCAGTTCAGGCTCTTTTTTCATACTCTCTTTTAAACAGTGTGATACCTTTTCCAAATCTTCTCTGCTATTCTTATATCATTCCTAAGAAAATAAAACCTCAAATCTTCACTGGGGGTTTGGGGGCGGAGCCACCAAGTTATCTTATCGTTGACTGTCAAAACTGGAATGTTTTGGTCGGTTGGCGATATGATTTTTGGAATATTGTGGACACAATATCTGAGCTCGCAAAGCCTTACAAGATGATAGATTTTGTCTTTGCAAGTTTCCCGTGGTTAATACGGGGTCGGGGATTGTCCAACCATTGATGAAAGTGAGGAAATAGTATGTCAGAACAATACAGAGACATTCGCAAAGAGGTTAATTTAACCGCAAATGAATTGGAAATGATTGAAGTGATAATGAAAAATAAGGGATTTGAACATTTTTCGCCCTTTGCTCGAAATAAATTGCTGGAGGAAGAGTTTGAAATGACTGCTGAAAAGTGGTTTGCCCTCTGGCAAACCCAAAAACTAGAACAAATCAGTCGTGACGTTCATGGTGTTTTAATATTGGCACAGTCCGAACATCAAGTTACCCAAGATCATGTATCTATTCTCTTAACCTGCGTACAGGAGTTGATTAAAGAAGTTGGAAACTCTATTCCCCTCAGCCAAGACTTCCGTGATAAATACATGAGGTGAGTACATGGAACATCGTTACCGAACCAATCTCAAGAAAGTGTTTCTGTCTGATAGCGAATTGAGTCAGTTGAAACATTGTATCGATCAAAGCGGTTGTCAATCTTTTTCAGAATATGCTCGACGAACCCTACTTGACCCAGGCATGAATTTTATCACCATTGATACAACTGGTTATCAAGATTTGATTTTTGAATTAAAACGAATCGGAAATAATATTAATCAAATAGCCAGAAGCATAAATTATTCGAATTTAATAACGGAAGTTGAGTTAAATGAATTGAGAAAAGGTATAGAAGAGTTAATAGTAGAAGTGGAGAAAGATTTTCTTATTCAATCTGAAAAATTGAGGAAATTTTATGGTCATCACTAAACACTTTGCGATTCATGGAAAAAATTATCGTAGCAAACTAGTCAAATATATTTTGAATCCAAGTAAAACAAAAAATCTAGCACTAGTTTCAGATTTTGGTATGAGAAATTATTTAGATTTTCCTAGTTATAAAGAACTAGTGAAGATGTACAATGATAATTTTTTAAGTAATGATGGTCTTTATGAATTTCGTCATGATAGGCAAGAAGTAAATCAACGAAGAATTCATTCTCATCATATTATTCAGTCTTTTTCTCCAGATGATCATCTTACTCCCGAACAAATCAATCGGATTGGTTATGAGACAGTTAAAGAGTTGACAGGAGGTAGATTTCGTTTCATTGTAGCAACTCATGTCGATAAAGATCATATCCACAATCACATCATCCTAAATTCAATTGATCAGAATTCTGATAAAAAGTTTCTATGGGATTATAAGGCAGAACATAATCTACGAATGGTTTCTGATCGTCTTTCAAAAATTGCAGGGGCAAAAATTATAGAAAATCGTTATTCCCATCGTCAGTATGAAGTTTATCGCAAATCAAATTACAAATATGAAATAAAACAACGAGTATATTTTCTAATCGAGAACTCGAAAAATTTTGAAGATTTCAAGAAAAAAGCAAAAGCTTTACATTTAAAAATTGATTTTAGACACAAGCATGTTACGTTTTTTATGACTGATTCAAATATGAAACAAGTCGTACGTGATAGTAAATTGAGTAGAAAACAACCTTATAATGAAACTTATTTTAAGAAAAAGTTTGTACAAAGGGAAATCATAAACATCTTAGAATTTTTACTTCCGAAAATGAAGAATATGAATGAATTGATTCAACAAGCACAATTTTTTGGATTAAAAATAATTCCGAAAGAAAAACATGTTCAATTTGAATTTGATGAGATAAAGCTTTCAGAACAGGAATTGGGAAAAATGAATCGGTATAGTGTTAGCTATTTTCAAGACTATTTTAATAACAAAAATGAAACTGTTGTCTTAGATAATAAAAATTTAGTTGAACTTTACAATGAAGAAAAGCTAATTAAAGAAAAAGAGTTGCCGACAGAAGAGGTGGTATGGAAATCCTATCAAGATTTCAAGAGAAATAGGGATGCAGTTCATGAGTTTAAAGTAGAGTTGAATCTTAATCAAATAGAAGAAGTAGTAGACGATGGAATTTACATTAAGGTACAGTTTGGTATCCGACAAGAAGGACTTATTTTTGTACCAAATATTCAAATCAATATGGAAGAAGAAAAAGTTAAAGTATTTCTCAGAGAAACTAGTTCTTACTATGTATATCATAAAGATTCAGCAGAAAAAAATCGCTTTATGAAAGGTAAAACTTTGATTAGGCAATTTAATCTTCAGTATGAACCGCAGTATATGTATAGAAGAATTCCTCTTAGCAAAATTAAAGAAAAAATAGAACAATTAGATTTTCTTATATCTGCGGAAAATAGTCCGAATGATTTTGAAGATATAACAAATGATTTCATTGCCCAAATATCATATCTAGAGAATATGATTGAACAAGTCCAAAATAAAATTGATGATTTAACTAATTTAGAGGAAGTATTGTTGAATAATACGGCAAATAGTTCTAGCAATTTAGAAAATAGTATTCAAGGTAAAAG
>NZ_RJPH01000023.1:0-10163 GCF_003944205.1 Streptococcus oralis subsp. dentisani | reverse complement strand
TTCCGATTTCAAAATGCCAAAGAAAGATTCCATCATACCGTTGTCTGGGCTGTTACCTTTACGTGACATAGATGTTTGGATTCCCTTACTCTCTAAAAACCTGTGATAAGAATCGTGTTGGTATTGCCATCCTTGATCACTATGGAGACTCGTATTCTCATAGTATTTCTCTGTAAAGGCCTGCTCCAGCATAGCTTTCACTTGTTCTAAATTAGGAGAACAAGAAAGATTATAGGCGATAATTTCGCTGTTAAAGCCATCTAAAACTGGTGATAAGTAAAGCTTTTGAGTACTTGCTGGAATGACAAACTCAGTCACATCCGTATAGCACTTTTCCATTGGTTTGGCTGCTTCAAATTGGCGCTGAATAAGATTCTCTGCTTTATTGCCAATCTCTCCTTGGTAGGAAGAATACTTCCGTTTCCGACGAATTCGAGCACTTAAACCAAGGACCTTCATCAGACGTTGAACTTTCTTATGATTCACTGTAAAACCACGATTTCTTAGTTCAAGAGTAATTCTACGATAGCCATAATTTCCTTTATAGTCATTATAAATGGCTTGAATTTCATCCTTTAGCTCTTTATCCTTATCTGGTTGATCCAGCTGTCTCAATTGATAATAGTAAGTTGAGCGAGGTAAACGAGCCACTTCAAGAAGTAAATCTAGTCGAAATCCTCCTGAAGCCATTTCTCTAACTGTCTCTGCTTTTCTCGCTCTAAGGCTTCGTCCCTTTCCTCTAACTCTTTTAACTTTTTTAGGTAAGCCACCTCAGTCCGTAAGCGTTCATTCTCCTCTTGGAGTCGCTCTAGTTCTGTCATTTCTTCCCAAGTTTTCTTCCGTTTACGTCCCATTTTAGGTACTCTCCCTCTTGTTTTCTCAACAGTAGTATACGCGTTTTTCTTGTATTTTGCTAGCCAGTTAAGAAGTATCGTACGACTTGGGAGACCGTATTCAAGAGAAACTCTATCTTTAGTCCAGCCTTCATGTAAGACTTTATTAATCATTTCTTGTTTTAAATCAGGAGAATAGTAACGATTTTTCCTTTTTTGACGAACTCTATTCCGTAACGATCAATCAATTTAATCATGTATCTAAGATTAGAATTGTTTATCCCAAATTTATTTGAAAGCTTCTCTAAGCTATATCCTTGTTTTCTAAGTTCATAGATCTGAACTTTATCTTCATAACTCAATTTCATAATAAAAACACCCCAAAAGTTAGATTTTTTCTGTCTAACTTTTGGGGTGCAGTTCATATTGTCTAGAGCGTTTTTGTGTTGTTTAAGAAAATTAGATGTTGGTTTTAGATAACTACACATTTCAGATTTTTTAAACAAGATTTAATTGTTGATAACTAGAAAGGATTATTATGTTTGCAAAAAACAAATTTCAATACTGTATTTACAATCATGAGAGACTAGAACTTCATGAGCTTCAAAAGGAATATCAAAAGGATAAAGCTGGGACAAAACTTAAGTATGAAAACCAATTGTTCGCAATCCTTCATGGATAGAGCGCAAGTTGTTCTCGATAGCTCGAAGATCAGCTTGATGTATTATTCTTTCAGCCATAATATTCCCCTTGTTAATGATTTCTAAATTAATTAGACAAAATTTGGCCATAGAATATTCTTATCTTAAAGAAGTAATTATATACTGAAAAACAGGCCGCAATTACACATGATTCAGATAAAATATACCAGAATTATTTTAGTTTCTTCTTAATAGTAATAAGAAAATCATAATTGATACTTTAATTCAACATACTATGAAATGAGAATATGAAGTTTTCTATGAGGAGAATGTGCACTTGATTTGACATTTTAGGGCGTATGAAAACTTTGAATACAGGTTTCTTTCTATCTAAATGTTTTTGCAGATACTTTTTTTGTACAAATTTGTATTACGAGTGTGTAACTGATAGACAAACACTAAAATATATGATAAACTAAAGTGGGAAAAAATTTAAAAGGAGAATCCTTATGTCAGCAATTAGTTTAACTCCAGAACAGTTACAATCTCAGGCGGCAATTTATCTTAGTGCTAAAGATCAAATTGAACAAGCGGTACAAACCGTTAATCGAACAAATGGAGAAATGGCATCACAATGGAAAGGACAAGCATTTAATGCTTACCTTGAGCAATACAACCAGTTGTATACACATGTTCAAAAATTCGAGGAGCTTCTAGTGAGCATCAACAAACAATTGAATAACTATGCTCAAACAGTAGCTGAACGTGACCAACAAGATGCACAAAGCTTTGGTTTGTAGTTGATTTTGAGGAGCGTCAGGGAAACTTGACGCTTATTTTTATATCATGATGAAGAAAATTAAAAAGCACCTATTAATTCTTTGTATCGTATTTCCTGTGCTAGTTTATGCAGACGATGGTAGCTTAAAACTTGATACAGATATCATTACAAATAGTACACAGGACACGGTCAAAAATAGGATAGAATCCAAATATGCTCCAAATTTATTTTTAAATCGTACCCAAAAGGTTGTGGACCAGAGAACTCAAACAACAAAAGAACTTTTACAGGGGGCAGAGCAGACTATATTTACCGATAGTGAAAATCATTCTATTTATCGTTTAGAAACTACTGTCGTTAAAACATCATTGTTTAATCAATACACTGTAGAGGAGAAACCCTCTTTTAAACAAAGTGACTATTCAATTTTTAAGGATTGGATGGGAAGTGTATTTACAAGTGTTTTCTTGCTGTTTATGGTTTTGTTGGGAGTCTATCTAGGAAGGAAATGGCATGGATTACGGAAAAATAAAGCTAACTCTAGAGTATAGAGCAAAACAAATAGATATTCGAGTTTCAAAAGCTCTTACTTGGTTAAGATTAGAAGAATTATTAAAAGATACCAAAGTTAGAGAACAGTTGAATTTACCTCTAAATAGTTCGTTTTGTTTCAAAGTTAGAAATAAACAAATTCATATCGAGACAACGGACATCTTGGCTGCTTATCCAGTTAGTGATGGGGATTATATAGAGATTGAAGATGTATCATAGGAGAAAAAAATGTTTGAAGCAGATCAACTACAATTTGTGAGAGAAGACAACCAAATATCAGTTCAAATTTCTTCATCAGGTTATCATAGAGAACAACTTGAATTGATTAAAGAATACTGTCCAGTAGAAATAGTTCAAAAAGATGGAGTTCTTTCTTTGAATTATATTATTCCCGAGTATTTTAAAACAGTTAAGGAAGAAATTTTAAATAGAAGTACGGAGCTTGAGCGTTTTAGTTTGGCACAAAACATGTCGGCATTAGTTCATTCTGAAAATGATTATAAAATTCCATATATCCATCCTGAGAACATCATTGTTTTTGGCAGTAATGTACAAATGTTACATTATGGAATCGAAAAATTACTTGCACCACAGCAGTATAGTTCGGAATTCTATTTAGAGTCTTATAAAGCTTTAATGATTTCTATTTTACTACCTAAGGTAGATTTTGACTTAGTCATCCATGGGATTGATGCAATAAAGGAAAAGGTAGCACAGGATATTATTCCCTTAGGGAGTGTAGCTGATGTTAATAAATATATTGCAGAAAAGTATGCAAAATTATCAGAAGAGAGTTCAAAAGCTAATTTGTTGGTGAACAAGAAAAAATGGAAGGCTTTGTTAATAGGGGGAGCCTTGCTTGCTACAACCACAGTCATTTTAAGTTTTGCAACGTATAAGTCTATGTTTAAAGACGGCCCCCTAAAATCATCAGTCATTATGGCCCAATCAAATTTCATGCGAAAAGACTATTCTGAAACAGTTGAATCATTAAAAAATTATGGTGCAGAATCATTGCCAAAAGAAGCTAAGTATATCTTAGCAGCAAGCTATGTCCGTTTAGATAGTTTGAGCGATAAGCAAAAGGAAGTTATTTTAAATACGATTACAGAATCAACAGATGATACAATTTTCTATTATTGGATTTATCTTGGACGTGGAAAATTTGAAAAAGCTCTAGATGTGGCACAAAATATCGGGGACACACAATTGATTTTACACGCTTATACAAATCTATATGAATCAGTTAAAGCAGATATCAATATGAACGGTTCTGAAAAACAAAAGAAACTTGAAGAATATGAAAAGAAAATAAAAGAACTTTCTGCTGAGATTGGAGAAGCGACTACAAATAGTAGTGACACAAAAGCATCTACTGAGACAACAACTCCTAAGGACAACCAAACAAAAGAAAAGAGTGAGCGATAAATGAAGGCAAAAAAGCTAGAATATGATCATCAACTGGGAGACCAATTAGGAGAACTTCATAAACCTCTTTATACCTTGTTGATTGAACAAGAAAAATTGGAAAAAATTGATTTGTTTGAAGGACAAGAGGTAAGAGTAGGTACTAACGAGTATACAGTAGAAGGCAGAAGAGTCTATCGAAATGGTAAGGAATTAGAAAGAGGAAAATCTACCTTTGATAAAGAAACTGTAACCTTATTGGTTCCTGAAGAGGATATTTTTGTCACTTATATTTTTCCGCCACAACGATTTATTTGTAGCAAGAAAGAATCAGCTGACATTAGTTGGTCAATTTCAAACCAACTTTTTTTCTCAAATAATCAAGTACAGGTTACACTTGGGGAATCTCCGGTTTATCTAAATAACCGTCTTATCAAAGAGGAAGGGCTTTATCCGTTTGAAGTGGGAAACCGAATGAAGGTTTCTAACTATTTTATAGAAAAAAGAAAGAACCAGTGGAAGATTGGATGTCTTTTTGAAGAACCACAATTGAATAAGAGTCAAATTCTGATACAAGAAAAAAATAATGAATATCCGTTGGATTTTCCAGAGTATAGAAGGAGTCCAAGAGTTAACCCGATTATCCATAGTGGGAAAATCATTATCAATCAACCTCCACAGCCGATAAAACCACCTAAAAACTCGCTCATTCGAGCAATTGTTCCAGCTTTAGGGATGTTTACTTTAACTGCATTTAGTTCAATTTGGACGAAAGGGAATCCTGTAATGATGCTAGGGATGGGTGGTTTTAGTCTCCTGACTGCAGCGACAACTATGAGTCAGTATTTTGAGGAGAGAAAGGATACCAAAGAGCAGGAAAAAAATCGTATTCAAGACTACGAAGCATATTTATTAAAACAAGTATCCGACTTAGAAAGATACTACAAAGAAGAAACTAAGATTTTACATTACAATCAACCGTCAATATCGACCATTACTGAACTGATTGCAGATTATGATTCTAGAATTTATGAGCGGATGGACTATAATGAAGATTTCTTACAGGTGTCCTTAGGATTAGGAGATAAGTTAAGTCAGCTAGAGTTGCAAACAAATTTTGATGAGCAAAGTAAAGATGAAATATCGCAGTTTGCTCGAACAGTCTTGCAAGACTACAGTTTGCAAAAGAAGGTTCCAATTACTGTTAATATTTTTGAAGCGACAGTTGGTCTTGTAGGAAACAGTGAAGTAACTAGGACGGCTGTGTATAATATGCTTTTACAGATGGCAATGTTCCATAGCTACTTAGATGTTAATTTTATCAATCTTGTTCAAGAACTGAGATATGAGAAGGATTGGTCTGAGTGGCGCTTTCTCCCACATTTTAATATGCAGGAGCGAAATATTCGTGGTTTTGTCCATGATGCCAGAAGTCGTGATGCTGTTCTAAATTCGTTTTATCGTATCATTCAAAAACGTTCTCAAATCAAACGTGAAATGGGGGAAAAAGATGCGCGCTTTAAACCTCATTATGTCTTAACGATTATGGATGACTCCCATTTACTTGGCCATAGTTTGAATGAGTATCTAGCCAAGGATTTGACAGAGTTAGGTGTGACTGTTATTTGGGTGAAAGAGGCGCGTCGTCTTTTGCCAGAAACTATCACAACTCTGATTGAATATAAGAATCAAAATCTAGGTCAAATCATTAATGATGAAGGATCCTATAGTGCACAAACCTTTATTCCCTACCCGCTGTTGGATTGCTATGAAGATTCTATCCGTACTTTAGCAAATCTAAAACATATGGAAGTAGAGAAGAATACGATTCCAAAATCCGTTACTTTTTTGGAACTCTATCAAGTCAGAGAAGTTGAAGAGTTACAGGTTGCTACTAGATGGTCCAAAGCGGATACTTTTAAAACGTTAGCAGTGCCATTAGGATTGCGTGGGAAAGATGACCAGGTGGAACTCAACTTACATGAACGTGCACATGGACCGCATGGTCTTGTAGCAGGAACTACTGGTTCAGGTAAATCGGAGATTCTTCAGTCGTATATATTATCCATGGCTGTAAATTTTAGTCCAGAGGATGTTGGATTTCTTACGATTGACTTCAAGGGTGGTGGGATGGCGAATCTTTTTAAAGATCTACCACATATGCTTGGGTCTATTACTAACTTAGATGGCGCGGCTAGTGCGCGTGCCTTAGCTTCTATCAAAGCAGAGTTACAAAAACGCCAACGACTATTTAATCAATTTGGTGTCAACCATATTAATGGATACACTAAATTATATAAGGAAGGGCAAAAATCTACTGACAAATCAGGCTATCCAGACAAACCATTACCTCATCTGTTCCTGATTAGTGATGAGTTTGCTGAATTGAAAGAACATGAACCAGAATTTATGACAGAGCTGGTTTCGACAGCCCGTATCGGACGTTCGCTTGGGGTCCATCTAATTCTTGCTACACAAAAGCCATCAGGTGTCGTGAATGATCAAATATGGTCAAACTCTCGTTTCAAACTAGCTTTGAAAGTGTCAGATGAGTCTGATTCAAATGAAATTATCAAAACACCAGATGCAGCGAGTATTACTGAACCAGGGCGTGCCTACTTACAAGTAGGAAATAACGAAATCTATGAGTTGTTCCAGTCTGCTTGGAGTGGTGCACATTATGCCCCGCAAACAGAGGGAGTTCAAGAAGTTGTTGATGAACGAATCTGGTTGATAAATGACCTAGGACAATATGAATTGCTATCTGATGACCTATCTAAGGATGAAAATTATACTGCTGATCAGACGGAAGAAATCACGGAACTCTCAGCTGTTGTAAACTATATAGCAAGAGTGAGCAAGACTGTACCTCTCAACCTGCCAGATAAACCGTGGTTAGAACCACTAGAGACAGCCATCATATCCCCTCAAACAGATATTCACTGGACCGACGAAAAAGTATTGGCCGTTCCCTTTGCTCGAATGGATATTCCGACAGAGCAACGTCAGAAGGATTATCATTTTGATTTGGAAAAAATGGGACATACAGTTTTCTATGGTTCACCAGGTTTTGGGAAATCCCTAGCTCTTCAAACTCTAGTGTTAAATCTCGCTCGTTTAAATACTCCAGAACAAGTACAAATCAATTTATTTGACTTTGGGACAAATGGACTCTTGCCACTAAAAGATTTACCTCATGTGGTTGATTTGACACGGTTTGACGAAGAAGAAAAACTGGTTAAGTTTTTAAAACGTATTGACCATGAGTTGAAGATTCGCAAGGAGAAGTTTGCGCTCTATAATGTAGCAAGTCTTTCCCAATACGAACAAAAATCGGGTGAGAAACTTCCTGCTATTCTTACTATTTTTGACGGCTTTGATACTATAAAAGACACACCACTAGAAGAAGCCATTGAAAGTATGATTAACCGCCTCCTACGTGAGGGAGCGAGTCTTGGATGCTATGTGATTTTGACAGCACTTCGTTCAAATAGCCTTAAAATCAGTATGTCAAGTAATATCACCTCGCGCTTGGCCTTTTACCTGGTTGATGAAGGAGCTTCTAAGGAAATTATCGGACGCGATGCTTTAATTCAACAAGAAATTTTTGGTCGTGCCCAGTTGAAAGAAGATATCCCTTATGCCATTCAGGTTTATCTCCCAATAAGTGGAGAAGGGGACATTGAGCGCCTGTATAACTTGGAAGAAGAAGTCAAGTTGATTGCAAGAAGCTGGACAGGAGTTTGCCCAGAACCAATCCCAATGTTGCCAAATGAAGTGACGCTTGATGAATTTAAACAATCAGCTACAGTTCAAGAGATGCTGAAACAAGGTCAAATCCCAATCGGATATGATAAAGAGACAACTAAGGTGGTAGGTTTTAATCCTAAAAAACATGGCTATTTTGTCATTATGGATGACACGCCACAGCAAACGGAACTACTCGAAGCGGTGTTATTGATGACATTTGAAAATTTGAATGGGCAAGCTCAACGTATTCTTTTTGATATTGATGGACGTCTTGCAAATCCAGATAGTTTTGATTCAATCATCTTGTTAAATAACTTTAGTACAGCTTTAACAGATCTTGTTAGTGAAATTGAACGAAGACTACATGGTGGCGATAATCAAATGATGTTTGTTTACATGCCAGACATTCATACCGTAAATGAAAAAATGTTACTTTCTGCAAATGTGTTAGAAACGATTATCAAAAATGCCTCTAAAGCGGGAGTTTACTTTATTTTCCATGGCTATCAGAAAAATATCGAAAGTAAATTTGATGAATTTAGTAAGAGATTGCGTGCAAATATGCCAGCAGGTATATTTGGTACTAGATTTATGGATCAAGGAATGATTAAAGGTAAGTCAAATTACAAAGAAACTCTTCTAGAAGTCGATGAAACTCATTTCTTTGTTGGAAGAGAAGTTTGCAGAATTAAGTTACCAAGATAACATCAGCAACCCTTCACGCTTGAACTTGATAAGAGCCTTTCCCCAAAAGTTAACTATAGGAGTTCTCACTTTTGGGGATTGATTCAAAGGGAGTAAGTTTAATCAAAAGGATATGTATATAGGTTGTTGATTCTAAGCAAAATATGCTAAAATGAAGTACAGTTTATAAAAAGGAGAAGGGAAATGGGGTCGTATTATAAACAAATTGCGGCTAGATTTCGTCGACAAGCTGCTGAAGCTCAAAGAGCAAAAAGTGTAGTTGACGGGAAAATATCTAGATTAAGAAAAGCTAGCAGTAGTTTAGCAAGTGAGATACAGTCTATTGATAATCGTGCAAGATCTTTAGGTCAGATTCTTCCTTTAGATTCCTCTAGTTTTAAGGGGAGTCGTCAGCAAGATTTTGAAGGTCATTTTTATAATTTAGGAACGAATATTACTAATTTTCGAGATAGCCATAACAATAATAAAACTGCTATTGAGGATAAGATACGTAGTCTGGAAACTCAATCAAGTGAACTACAGTCTGCAATAGCATCTTATTATCATCAGGCTCGTGTCTATGAATATATGGAGGATTAGGGAGAGAAATGGTAGATACAGGTGTAAATCAATCCAGTTGGAACACTATTACAAGAGATGTTTCTACTTCAACTACAGGAATCGGTAAACTAAGTGATATGCGGTTTAGTCGCACAGATCTTACCCCTTTTACCACTTTTAATGACGTTTTGGAGCACTTTAACAAGTCTATTGTTACTTTGAAAAATTTTACCAGCTCAGATGCTCTAAAAATGGAACAAGCAGGACAGAATAAGATAGATGATGACGCGCATGAAGCAGGAGCTATTGCAGCAGGAGGGGTGCTACCATGAAGGAAGAACAAATGATTTTATTCGCCCGAGCTTTGTCTAGATGTAGCCTATCTGAAAAGGACCAAGAAGTATTGACAACGGTAGCGATGACCTTATCAGGACATCCAGATGTTTTTCGGGCTTGTTATATAGCTTTTATGAATGACGAACCTAGTTATCATTATCATCCAATGATAGGGGCGCCGTTGGAGTTTTTCTATGAAAAAGAACTAGTACGGATTCGGCGTCTCCAAGAAGAAGTTATCCTACCTCGTTCGCTTTTTATCCAGTATGCTTCCTATGTGGATCTCTGTTTAAGTCGTATCTATCCTTTAGGTAGTGTTGTCGAACTTGATCGTGAGCTTCTTCCTAAGGACTTGGTTGAGTCATTTGAAAGCGAGCAGATGGACTTTTTTGTAGTTCTTTCAGGTCGTCGAGTTGATTTGGCAAATGGCCATTATGTGGACTACATTGGTCATGGCTATCCATTTGGATTACGCTTTGACACTTCACCCTTGTTTTTAAGCAATCTCTTGATTAAGAGAGTAGTATCAGAAGGGTATTCGGATACCGCGGATGAACACTACTGCCAAGAAGCTCTGCGTAAGGACTATCTAGACGCAGGACTGATTTCCAGTGTTTA
>NZ_RJPH01000022.1:0-10553 GCF_003944205.1 Streptococcus oralis subsp. dentisani | reverse complement strand
GTTTCCCAAAATAGAGAAAGATTATTTATATTTGGATTAAGAAATGATGTGAAACTAGATAAAAATTTTTTTGATGAGTTGGAAAAATTAAAAGAGAAACCATTGAACTTGGAAAAATTATTTAATGATTTACCTTCAATAAATGCGGGCGAGGAAGGATATAATTATCGGGCGATTCGTTTGTCATATGAAAAGAAAAAATACTATAGAAATTTGGACGAGAAAATTCCACTTACTTTACACTTAGCAAGACCACAAACAAATAATGATTTAAAAATATATAAGATTGTTCAAGAAGCAAAACAGAATGGTCGAAATATAAAATATTCCGAATTACCTTCTGGGCTTCAAAATCATTCAAATAAAGATTCATTTGTAGATCGATTCAAAGCTTTAGATGAAAATGGCTATAGTCATACAGTTGTTGCACATATTTCTAAGGACGGGCATTATTATATTCATCCTAGCATGGAACAAACTAGGTCTATTACGGTTCGTGAAGCAGCCAGAATTCAAGGATTTCCTGACAATTATTATTTTCAAAACTCCAGAACAGCAGCTTTTGTACAAATCGGAAATGCTGTTCCTCCAATATTGTCGAAAAAAATCGCCGATACGGTTACTAAACTATTTTAATTTTTAGAAAGCAGGTTGCTACATGACAAATTCTGTAAGTTCGAACCGCTCTGAGAAGTTCGACATTGTAGCTTAATTTTCATATATCATTGGGATCGAATTCGTCTGGATTGATACCGAAAACCCACCAATCGATTCCATTGGTTGGGTAGCAAAGAAATAAAAAGTCCTGTCACTTTCTCCCATTTAACCTTTGACTATTCCGCAAAATTATCGTACAATAAAGAGTACATGATAAAATGAGGTCAGAGTCTGTTCGCTCTGGCGATAGTAGTAAAAATGAGGAGAAACGCTTTGGAATTAGAAGTATTTGCTGGGCAAGAAAAAAGTGAACTATCTATGATTGAGGTAGCGCGTGCTATCTTGGAACTTCGTGGTCGCGATCATGAGATGCATTTTAGCGATCTTGTGAATGAAATTCAAAACTATCTTGGAACATCAAACAGCGATATCCGTGAAGCTTTGCCTTTGTTCTACACAGAGTTGAACTTTGACGGTAGCTTCATCTCTCTTGGAGACAACAAATGGGGCCTTCGTTCATGGTATGGTGTGGACGAAATCGATGAAGAAATCATCGCTCTTGAAGAAAGTGACGACGACGAAGTGGCACCAAAAGCCAAGAAAAAACGTGTCAATGCCTTCATGGATGGTGATTCAGATGCCATTGACTACAATGCAGATGATCCAGAAGACGAGGACGCATACGAAGCAGATCCAGCTCTTTCATACGATGATGAAAATCCAGATGATGAGAAGAATGAAGTGGAAGCTTACGATGCGGAAATCAACGAAATTGCCCCTGATGACTTGGGTGAAGACGTGGATCTCAACGAAGAAGACGACGAGTTTTCAGACGATGACGCTGAAACAAGTGAAGAAGAGTAAAATGCCTTAAGAAGGAGATTGCTGGATCTCCTTTTTTCCTTGCTTATATACTGCTTCCCTATTTGTCCTAAAACTCTTTTTGTGTTACAATGAATGGTATGAAAGCTAAGAAATTATGGATGACTGGCTTGACTGTGGCTGGTCTAAGTGCCCTCGCTTTGGGTGCCAAAAAAGCAGCAGATAATCACAAACTCATGAAGACGCAAGAGGAGTTAACCGCTATTGTGCGGGATCTTTTTTCAGATATGGGAGAGATTGCGACACTCTATGTTCAAGTCTACGAAAGTAGCCTAGAGCGACTTGTTGGAGGAGTCATTTTTGAGGATGGTCGTCACTATACCTTTGTCTATGAAAATGAAGACCTAGTCTATGAGGAGGAAGTCTTATGATTGCTCCCGCTAGTATAGAAGAACTCGCAGGTTTTGTCGAGCAGGATGGCAAGAAGGTCTTTCTTTTTTTGGCAGACTGGTGTGGCGATTGTCGTTATATCTATCCAGCCTTGCCAGAGATTGAAGAAACCAATCCAGAGTTCACCTTTATTCGAGTGGACCGAGACCAGTATCTGGATCTGGCCAAACTCTGGGATGTGTACGGCATTCCTAGCATTGTTGTGCTAGAAAAGGACAAGGAAATCGGCCGTTTTGTCAATCGTGACCGTAAAAGCAAGGAAGAAATTAACGATTTTTTAGCAGGACTGAAATAGGAGAAAAGGAAAGAATGATTTTTACATATAACAAAGAACATGTTGGCGATGTCCTTATGATCATCGCGAAAAACAGCGGAGATGCCAAGTTGGACGTGGAGCGCAAAGGCAAAGTAGCCCGTGTTTTCCTCAAAGAAAATGGTGAAACAGTAGCTTGGAATATTTTCGAAGTTTCAAGTTTGTTTGAAATTGCAGAGCGCGGTCAAGTCTTTTTGACAGATGAGCAAGTAGCACGTTTAAACCAAGAATTGCAGGCGGAAGGATTTACAGAAGAAATTGTCAATGACAAAGAACCTAAGTTTGTTGTTGGTGAAATTGTCGAGATGGTAGCCCATCCAGATAGCGACCACCTCAACATCTGTCAAGTTGCAGTTGCAAGTGACAAGACAGTGCAAATCGTTGCAGGGGCTCCTAATGCGCGTGTCGGTTTGAAAACTATTGTAGCTCTTCCGGGAGCTATGATGCCAAAAGGCAACCTCATTTTCCCAGGCGAACTTCGTGGCGAAAAGAGTTTTGGCATGATGTGCAGCCCTCGTGAACTTGCCTTGCCAAATGCTCCGCAAAAACGTGGGGTTATTGAATTATCAGAAGACCAAGTTGTCGGAACTCCATTTGACCCAGCTAAACACTGGACTGCCTAGGAAGTTGTTAGTATCTGATAAATCAGATAGAAGGAAATAAGATGGCAAAAAATGTAGTGATTACAGGAGCGACCTCAGGAATCGGTGAAGCGATTGCGCGTGCTTATCTGGAGCAGGGGGAGAATGTCATTCTAACAGGGCGACGGACAGACAGACTAGAGGCCCTCAAGTCAGAGTTTGCAGAAACTTTTCCAAATCAAACAGTTTGGACCTTTCCACTGGATGTGACGGATATGGCCATGGTAAAGACTGTCTGCTCCAATACTCTAGAAACGATAGGTCAGATTGATATCTTGGTCAATAACGCCGGACTGGCTCTAGGATTAGCACCCTATCAGGACTACGAAGAGTTGGATATGCTGACAATGTTGGATACCAATGTTAAAGGTCTGATGGCAGTCACTCGCTGTTTCTTACCAGCAATGGTAAAAGCCAATCAGGGGCATATTATCAATATGGGGTCGACTGCAGGAATCTATGCCTATGCAGGTGCAGCAGTCTATTCAGCCACCAAGGCAGCAGTTAAAACTTTTTCAGATGGACTGCGAATTGATACCATCGCAACGGATATCAAGGTGACAAACATTCAGCCTGGGATTGTCGAAACAGATTTCTCTACAGTTCGTTTTCACGGTGATAAAGAGAGAGCTGCGTCCGTTTACCAAGGAATAGAGGCCTTGCAGGCACAAGACATCGCAGACACTGTTGTCTATGTGACCAGTCAACCCCGTCGTGTGCAGATTACAGATATGACTATTATGGCCAATCAACAGGCGACTGGTTTTATGGTTCATAAAAAGTAAAAAAAATTCCTCGAAAAGTTACAAATTTCTGTAACTTTTTTGATTTCTTGCGAATAGATAAGTAGGAGGAAGAAAAATGTATAATAAAGTTATTATGATCGGGCGCTTGACGTCTACACCAGAATTGCACAAAACCAACAATGACAAGTCAGTGGCTCGCGCAACGATTGCTGTGAACCGTCGTTACAAAGACCAAAATGGGGAACGTGGAGCTGATTTTGTCAATCTGGTTCTTTGGGGAAAATTGGCTGAAACCTTGGCAAGTTACGCAACTAAAGGTAGCCTCATTTCTGTTGATGGGGAATTGCGTACCCGTCGCTTTGAGAAAAATGGGCAGACCAACTATGTGACCGAAGTTCTCGTGACAGGTTTCCAACTCTTGGAAAGCCGCGCCCAACGTGCCTTGCGTGAAAATAACGCAGGACAGGATTTGGCAGATTTGGTTTTGGAAGAGGAAGAATTGCCATTTTAAGCATAGAAAAGCCTGAGTCAATCTTAGGCTTTTTATCTTGAGAAAGTCAGACTTTTTTCTTGACTATTTCTGACCAAGTGATACAATAGAACTATGATTTAGCACTCAGATTTAAAGAGTGCTAATAATATGTATTTCATCATGGAGGAAAACAGATGTTGAAACCATTAGGAGACCGTTTGGTCTTGAAAATCGAAGAAAAAGAACAAACTGTTGGAGGCTTTGTCCTTGCGGGCTCAGCCCAAGAAAAAACCAAAACTGCCCAAGTTATCTCTACAGGACAAGGTGTTCGTACCTTAAATGGTGACTTGGTTGCTCCAAGCGTTAAGCCTGGAGACCGTGTCTTAGTTGAAGCTCATGCAGGTATTGATGTCAAAGATGGCGATGAAAAGTACATCATCGTTGGCGAAGCCAATATCTTGGCAATCATTGAAGAATAGAAGGAGAAAGTAAGTATGTCAAAAGAAATTAAATTTTCATCTGATGCTCGTTCAGCGATGGTCCGTGGTGTCGATATCCTAGCAGACACTGTTAAAGTAACCTTGGGGCCAAAAGGTCGGAATGTCGTTCTTGAAAAATCATTTGGCTCACCATTGATTACCAATGACGGTGTGACCATTGCCAAAGAAATCGAGTTGGAAGACCATTTTGAAAATATGGGTGCCAAATTGGTATCAGAAGTGGCTTCAAAAACCAATGATATCGCAGGTGACGGGACAACTACTGCAACTGTCTTGACCCAAGCCATCGTCCGCGAAGGAATCAAAAACGTTACTGCAGGTGCCAACCCAATCGGTATTCGTCGTGGGATTGAAGCTGCAGTTGCCGCAGCTGTAGAAGCCTTGAAAAACAATGCCATCCCTGTTGCCAACAAAGAAGCCATCGCTCAGGTTGCTGCCGTGTCTTCTCGTTCTGAAAAAGTCGGCGAATACATCTCTGAAGCCATGGAAAAAGTTGGCAAGGACGGAGTTATCACCATTGAAGAGTCACGTGGTATGGAAACAGAACTTGAAGTTGTAGAAGGAATGCAGTTTGACCGCGGTTACCTTTCACAGTACATGGTGACAGATAGTGAAAAGATGGTTGCTGACCTTGAAAATCCATACATTTTGATTACTGACAAGAAGATTTCAAATATCCAAGAAATCTTGCCACTCCTAGAAAGCATTCTTCAAAGCAACCGTCCGCTCTTGATTATTGCGGATGATGTAGATGGCGAAGCTCTTCCAACTCTTGTATTGAACAAGATTCGTGGAACCTTCAATGTCGTAGCGGTTAAGGCACCTGGCTTTGGTGACCGTCGTAAGGCTATGTTGGAAGATATCGCTATCTTGACAGGCGGGACAGTCATCACAGAAGACCTTGGTCTTGAGTTGAAAGATGCTACTATTGAGGCGCTTGGTCAAGCAGCGAGAGTAACTGTGGACAAAGATAGCACGGTTATCGTAGAAGGTGCTGGAAATCCTGAAGCTATTTCTCACCGTGTTGCAGTTATCAAGTCTCAAATCGAAACTACAACATCTGAATTTGACCGTGAAAAATTGCAAGAACGCTTGGCAAAATTGTTAGGTGGTGTCGCAGTCATCAAAGTCGGTGCTGCAACTGAAACTGAGTTGAAAGAAATGAAACTCCGCATCGAAGATGCCCTCAACGCTACTCGTGCAGCCGTTGAAGAAGGAATCGTTGCAGGTGGTGGAACTGCTCTTGTAAATGTTATTCCAGCCGTGGCTGATTTAGAATTGACAGGAGATGAAGCCACAGGACGCAACATTGTTCTCCGCGCCTTGGAAGAACCTGTTCGTCAAATCGCCCACAATGCAGGATTCGAAGGTTCTATTATTATTGACCGCTTGAAGAATGCTGAAGTTGGTACAGGCTTCAACGCAGCAACTGGCGAATGGGTCAACATGATTGAAGAAGGAATCATTGACCCAGTGAAAGTGAGCCGTTCAGCCCTTCAAAATGCAGCATCTGTAGCCAGCTTGATTTTAACAACAGAAGCAGTCGTAGCCAATAAACCGGAACCAGCAGCCCCAGCTCCAGCCATGGATCCAAGCATGATGGGTGGAATGATGTAAAAGTAACTTATAAAAAACACAAAAGGAGGGAATGTATATCCCTTCTTTTAAGGTTTTCTCTTCTAAATAGATTTGAGCTCTCCTAACTTATATGATAAAATAAGACTAGAAAAAGGAGAAGAACATGATCGATGTAGAAGAAATTCTGAGCAAGATGAATCCCAATCAGAAGATTAATTATGACCGTGTCATGCAGAAAATGGTTCAGGTTTGGGAGAAAAATGAGCAACGGCCATCTATTCTCATGCATGTTTGCTGTGCTCCTTGTAGTACCTACACACTAGAGTACCTGACTAAATACGCTGATGTGACTATCTATTTTGCCAATTCCAATATCCATCCCAAGGCAGAATACCACAAGCGGGCTTACGTTACCCAAAAATTTGTCAGTGATTTCAATGAGCGAACAGGAAATACGGTTCAGTATTTAGAAGCCCCATATGAACCCAATGAATACCGAAAGTTAGTCAGAGGACTGGAAGAAGAACCAGAAGGTGGAGATCGTTGCAAGGTTTGTTTTGACTACCGTTTGGATAAAACAGCTCAGATAGCTATGGACTTGGGCTTTGACTACTTTGGTTCAGCCTTGACCATCAGTCCCCATAAGAATTCTCAAACCATCAACAGCATCGGAATTGATGTGCAAAAGATTTATACCACCCACTATCTCCCGAGTGATTTCAAGAAAAATCAAGGCTACAAGCGTTCGGTGGAGATGTGCGAGGAGTATGATATTTATCGTCAATGTTATTGTGGATGCGTCTATGCAGCTCAAGCCCAGAATATTGACCTGGTTCAGGTTAAGAAGGATGCCACGGCTTTCTTGTTGGATAAGGATGTTGAAAAAGACTATTCCCATATCAAGTTTACTGTCACTAAATTAGATATATAGCAATTAACCCAGCTTTCAGGCTGGGTTTTTAAAATAAAAAAACCAGGGCTCTCACCCCGGCTTGACAACTTTACCGATTCTTTAGTTCTATGTAGCGTTTGTACCAAATGTTGACATAGGCCTCTGAGAAAGGACCGCGTCCATTGTTGATCCAATCAACAAGGATTTTAACATGCTCTTTCAAAATATAGTCTAAATCATCAGAATACTTCATTTTGCGTTTATGGCGCTCATACTCTTCAACGTCCAAGAGACGCTTTTCGCCATCAGTGAAGACCTTGACATCCAAATCATAATCAATGTATTTCAGGGCTTCTTCATCGAGATAGTAGGGGCTGGCCATATTGCAATAGTAGGAAATCCCATTATCACGAATCATAGCAATGATATTAAACCAATATTTTTTGTGAAAGTAAACAATAGCCGGTTCTCGAGTCACCCAACGACGACCGTCACTTTCGGTAACAAGTGTGTGGTCGTTGACGCCAATAATAGCGTTCTCTGTTGTTTTTAGTACCATGGTGTCCCGCCAAGTACGGTGGAGACTCCCATCATGCTTATAACTTTGAATTGTAATAAAGTCGCCTTCTTTTGGAAGTTTCATAACTAACCAACTTTCTACAATTTATAAGTTTATCGTCTACTATTATAACATAAATTGATCTAATTTTTTTGAATTTTACATGCAAATGTTAAAGATATTCTCTGAGAGCGCTTGCTATATCCGAAAAATCATAGCCTTTTCTAGCTAAAACTTGGGTTAAACGTTGCTTTAGTTCGTAACCTTCATATTTGCGAGCGTATTTAGTATATTGTTTGTCTAACTCTTTGAAAATGAGTTCCTGAGTCGTTTCTTGGTCAACTTGACTATCCAACTCGTCAAAGGCGTTTTTAGCATCAGAATAGGAGAAACCCTTGTTAGTCATGTTTTGGATAATCTTATCTTGCAAGGCACGAGCGGGAAGTTTTCCATTGTATTTTTTAAGCAGTTTCTCAGCTACACGTTGAGCAACCTCTGAAAAATCAAAATCCTTTAAAACCTCTTCAATAGTTGATTTGGCAATCCCTTTTTGAGACAGTTTTTGAGCTAGCACATAAGGTCCCTTATCTCCAGAAAGTTGATTTGCATTGATGATAGAGTAGGCATACTGACGATCATTAATCCAGTTATCTTCTTTGAGGTTGGCGATAACTTGACTAGTGATTTTTTCATCAAGATCATACTTCTTCAAATATTCTCTTACTTCCTTTTCAGTACGAGCCTTGAAGGATAAATGGTAGAGAGCGAGGTTCTTACCATAAGAAAACTGAACAAAGCCCTGAATCTCGGTCAATTCTTCCTTACTAATCACCTTATCTTTAGACAACATAAAACGGACAATGGTATCTTCCGTGATATAAGAGGTTTGCTGTCCATCTAACTCCATCAAGTAGAGACGTTTTTTCTTTTCAAGTTTTGTGATTTTCATAGTTCTATTATACCCTAAAATGTGATAAGATAGGGGTATGAATCTGAAAGTCAAACAAAAAATACCTTTAAAAATCAAGCGGATGGGCATCAATGGTGAGGGAATCGGTTTCTATCAGAAAACCCTCGTTTTTGTACCTGGCGCTCTCAAAGGAGAAGATATCTATTGTCAGATTACTTCTATTAAACGTAACTTTGTTGAAGCCAAATTACTAAAGGTTAATAAGAAGTCTAAATTTCGAGTCGTACCAGCTTGTACGATTTATAATGAATGTGGTGGTTGCCAAATCATGCACCTCCACTATGATAAACAGTTAGAGTTCAAAACGGATCTGCTCCACCAAGCCCTGAAAAAATTTGCTCCTGCAGGATATGAAAACTATGAAATCCGTCCAACTATCGGAATGCAGGAACCAAAGTACTACCGTGCTAAGCTTCAATTCCAGACTCGGAAATTTAAAAATCAGGTCAAGGCAGGTTTGTATGCGCAAAACTCTCATTACCTCGTAGAGTTAAAAGATTGCTTGGTACAAGATAAGGAAACCCAAGTGATAGCGAATCGCCTAGCTGAACTTCTTACTTACCATCAAATCCCCATCACCGATGAGAGAAAAACGCTCGGTGTTCGCACCATCATGGTGCGTCGTGCAAGAAAAACGGGTCAAGTTCAGATTATCATTGTCACGAATCGCCAGCTTAATTTGAATCAACTAGTCAAAGACCTAGTCAATGATTTTCCAGAAGTTGTCACGGTTGCTGTCAATACAAATACAGCAAAAACAAGTGAAATCTATGGTGAAAAGACGGAAATTATTTGGGGCCAAGAGAGTATTCAAGAAGGAGTACTTGACTATGAGTTTTCCCTCTCGCCCCGTGCCTTCTATCAGCTCAATCCAGAGCAGACAGAGATTCTCTATAGTGAAGCAGTTAAAGCTCTAGATGTTAGCAAAGAAGATCATCTGATTGATGCCTATTGCGGTGTTGGGACGATTGGATTCGCCTTCGCAAAGAAGGTCAAGAGTCTCAGAGGGATGGATATTATTCCAGAAGCCATTGAAGATGCCAAGCAAAATGCTCAAAGAATGGGTTTTGACAATACCCATTACGAAGCGGGGACAGCTGAAGAAATCATTCCACGCTGGTATAAAGAAGGCTACCGAGCAGATGCATTGATAGTCGACCCTCCTCGTACAGGCTTAGATGATAAGCTGTTGGAAACCATTCTGGCTTATGTTCCAGAAAAAATGGTCTATGTATCCTGCAATGTTTCGACCTTGGCGCGAGATTTAGTTAAACTAGTGAAAGTCTATGATCTCCAGTATATCCAGTCGGTCGATATGTTTCCCCACACTGCACGGACAGAAGCAGTGGTTAAGTTAGTGAAAAAAAGAAAAAATCAACTTCACTGAAAAAAGTCCTTGACAAAGTAGGAAAAGTAGGTATAATAGAAAGAGTTGAAAAGCTCAAGGTCCGTTGGTCAAGGGGTTAAGACACCGCCTTTTCACGGCGGTAACACGGGTTCGAATCCCGTACGGACTATGTGTGTATCGCAGAGATGAAAAAAAGTAAAAAAAGTTTCAAAAAAGTGTTGACAGAGGTCAACAGCTGTGATATACTAATATAGTTGTCGCTTGAGAGAGAAAGAGTGACAAAGACCTTTGAAAACTGAACAAGACGAACCAATGTGCAGGGCACTACAACTGAAGTTGTAGTACTGAACAATGAAAAAAACAATAAATCTGTCAGTGACAGAAATGAGTGAGAACTCAAACTTTTAATGAGAGTTTGATCCTGGCTCAGGACGAACGCTGGCGGCGTGCCTAATACATGCAAGTAGAACGCTGAAGGAGGAGCTTGCTTCTCTGGATGAGTTGCGAACGGGTGAGTAACGCGTAGGTAACCTGCCTGGTAGCGGGGGATAACTATTGGAAACGATAGCTAATACCGCATAATAGCAGTTATTGCATGATAACTG
>NZ_RJPH01000021.1:0-12929 GCF_003944205.1 Streptococcus oralis subsp. dentisani | reverse complement strand
TTATATGATTTTTCATTTAATTGTTGAAAAAAATAAACGATTTGCATATATTTTCTTAGTATAATATCAAAACATTCGTTATTTTTCAATTTTAAACTGAATTTTTTAGTAAAAATAAAAATCAGGAATGTTATTTCCTGATTTTAGAAATTATTTCACATCAAAAACAATGGATTTTACATTTGTCATCGCTTCAATGCTGTATTTAATTCCTTGTACTCCTGCACCAGAACCTTTTACACCAAGGAATGGGAAATTATCTGGCCCACGTTGTGTTTTGTTATTGATATGAACGGTCCCCACTTCAAGTTTCTCAGCGATTTCAAATGCCTTCTTAAAGTCATTTGTAAAGACAGAGGATTGAAGACCAAACTCAGATTCATTGGCAATTGCTACTGCTTCATCCGCATCAGCGACACGGATAATTGGGAGAACAGGTCCAAACGGTTCTTCCCATGCCACTTTCATATCTTTTGTAACTTGGTCAAAAAGCGCTGGCCAAATGAGATTGCCCTCACGTTTGATTGGACTGAGTGCTTTGGCACCCTTTTCTTGAGCGTCCTGAATCAATCCCCAGATGAAATCAGCTGAAGCATTATCAATAACAGGTGTGATATCAGCATTGTCAAATGGGTCACCAACGGTTAGCTTAGCAACTTCAGCTTGGAGCAATTCAGCCAATTTGTCTGCTACGCTTTCCACAACCAAGACACGCTTGATGGCAGTACAACGTTGTCCTGAATAGCTAAAGGCACCACCTACGATTTGTTTAGCTGCGTGTTCCAAGTCTGCATCTTCGAGAACAATAGCTGCATCTTTCCCACCAAGTTCAAGCATGATAGGACGCATTCCAGCTAAACGACCGATTCGCTCACCAATCGGTGTTGAACCTGTAAAGTTAATGAAGTTCACTTCCTTGTGTTCAATGATGTAGTCTCCGATTTCAGAACCTCGTCCAGTTATCGTATTAAATACTCCTGCTGGAATACCTGCCTCATCAAAAGCCTTGGCTAATAACAGACCTGAGATAGATCCTTGTGTTGGCGGTTTAAACATGACGACATTTCCTGCAATCAAAGCTGGAGCAATCTTAGATCCAGAAAGGTTAACTGGATAGTTAAATGGCGCGATAGCTAAAACGACACCAACTGGCTCACGACGGACAACGGCTAGTTTGTTTTTACTTGCAGCTTCAAAACCGCCCCCTTCCATTGCTTGTCCAGTGATACGGAGACCTTCTTCTGCAGCAAAACGAATCAAATCTGCTGTACGTACTACTTCTCCAATGGCTGCTTTTATCCCTTTAGCGACCTCTTTGGCAAGAATTGTACCAATTTTTTCTTTATCGCGTTCCAAAATGTCTGCTGTCTTATGCAAATAGGCTGCACGCTCAACTGGTGCTAAATCACGCCATGCTGGGAGAGCTGCACGCGCAGCTTTCATAGCCTCATCTACTTCAGCTTGACTCATAGCTGGTACTGTCCCCAGCTTTTCCTGATTAATGGGTGAATAGATTGTAATTTCCTTTTCAGATGATTTCCAATTTCCATTTACTAAATTCTGATATCTTGCCAATTTTCTTCCTCCTGAAAATGATTAAGACTTATTTTATCAAATTTTCAGAAAATTACAACCCTTTTTGTGAAAAAATTGAGATTTTTTTCACAATCTAGATCCTTCAAATTATTTGAAACTTAATTCTACTCTTCATTAAAAACCTCATAAATGACAAAAAGGATTAGATAATCTAACCCTTTTTACTACATTAATCTATGAGAGCACTTTTAAAACTGCGACACTAATGTCATCAATAACATTTTCTTGTTTTGAACGACTGTTGGTAAGGAACATTTCAAGCTTACCTGCGTTTTCAAAGTAGAAGGAGGTTCCCTTAGCATTAAATACCACTAATAGATGTTCGGATCCACCGTGAATCTCGTAGACAATCCAGCCACTATTTTCAGCAGCCGTGTGAACAAAGACATGACGGTAAATTTCTTCATATGTTGGATAAGAGAAGGCACTGATTTGCGTTTTTAGGCGGATAATCTGACGAATAAACTCAATGCTGTCTTGGCGTTCATTGATCAGATCCCAGTTGACTTGGTTAACACTGTCCGGAGCATTATAGCTATTCATAGCACGTTCTCGGTCTGCAGGAGTTAGTTCTCCATGTTCACCAGTTGGAATCAACTTAGTTCGACCAAACTCTTGCCCCAGTTCTATAAAGGCCATTCCTTGCATGAGAAGATTCATAGCTGTCGCTGTCTCAACCTTGCGCATAATCTGGTCGGAACTCTTATCAGGATGAAGGGTTGCTAGCAAGTCATGAAGATTGTAATTGTCATGAGCTTCAACATAGTTGAGAACCTGGTTTGGACTGAGATAAGATCCCAACTCTCGGCTACCAAGAATAGCCTTGGCGACGATTGGTTCTGTAGCAGCACCACTCACAAATCCTGATTTGATTGCCCCATAAACTTCTCCTCCTTTGATCGCATCACGCTGATTATCGTTGAAGAAACCTATATTTGGCATCTGGTGGGCGTTATCCTTCTTAGCCTTGTCATAAGGAGCAAGACCTGTTCCCATATCCCAGCCTTCTCCATAAGTGAGAATACGCGGATCGACCTCATCCAGTGCCCAACGAATTGCCTGCATAGTTTTGACATCATGAATGCCCATCAAGTCGAAACGGAAACCGTCAATATTGTATTCTTTCACCCAATAAAGGATGGAATCAATCATATACTTGCGGAACATCTCATGTTCACTTGCAGTTTCATTTCCTACTCCCGTACCGTTTTGAAAAGTTCCATCACGATTCATACGATAGAAATAATCGGGAACAGTTGTCTGGAATGGAGCGTCCACTGTTGAGAAGGTATGGTTATAAACCACGTCCATAATGACACCGATTCCTGCATCATGATAAGCCTGAATCATGGTCTTGAGGTCTCGAATAACTTGTCCGGGATCTTCTGGATTGCTAGAGAAGCTCGTTTCTGGTGCGTTGTAGTTTTGAGGATCATAACCCCAGTTATAGGTTACATTTCCATCCTGATCGTATTCCTTATGGCGATCAAATATCGGTTGAAGTTGAACATAGTTGCAACCAAGTTCTTTAATATAGTCAAAGGCGGTTGCTTGACCATACTGGTTAACTGTTCCAGTCTGAGCAGCACCTAAGAAGGTTCCGCGGAGTTCTTCAGGAACACCAGATGTAGGCGATTGGGTAAAATCACGAATATGCATTTCACAGATAACTGCTTTACATGGATTCTCCAAACGCCAAGGTGCTTCTGTCCCATGTTTGACTTCAAATCTTTCTACTTGTCTGTCCTGATGAGAAAGAATTACAGAACGTTTCCCGTCAGGGCTTGTAGCGATAGTGTAAGGATCTCGTGTCAAAGTCTGATGGTGCGGAAACTCAATCTGATACTGATAAGCTTTACCTGCAAGATTTTCATCTAAGTCTAGACTCCACACACCAATGGTATTGTACTTATGACTATATGAATAGCTATTACCACGCTCTAGATTAAAGGTTTTCCAAATAGGTGCATCATTACTAGTGTTTTCATAGACAACCACCTGAACAGCTGTAGCGGTTGGAGCCCAAAGTTTAAAACTGGTCTGGGAATCAGATCCTTGGCAGCCCAAGTCTCCTTGATATCCCCAGTGATGATCAAAGCTTGCGCTATGGATGGCTTTATCAAAGGCAAAAGGATTTTGATCTTTATAGTAAGGACTAGCAATAGCTGGATTTTCTGAATAATACACAGTCTCGTCTCCCTCTAAAATCCATGCTTCTGTTAGCAAGGGATAGTAGTTAAAACGTACAAGATATTCTTTTAATACACCATCTATCTCGGCTTTGAAGGTGAAACTATCCAACTTTTCCTGACTGGTCATGGTAAAAGAAAACTGAAGACCAAAATAAGTGGTCCCTGAAGTTAAAGAGTTTTTGTTTTCATCTCGGTCTGTGCTAAATGAGCAAGCTGTATAATCTCCATTTTTTCTATGAAAATGGAGAAGAACGGGATAATTGTACATGTTTTTTCCTAATTTCTATTTTCTATTTTAATTTTATTTGATTCTGATGGATTCAGTCGGCATTTCATCACGATGGACAACAGATTTTAACCATTTCAAAACACATCAGGAGAGATAGTTTGAGACTATTCTTTACAAACTTTCTAGCCAGGCTTCATCGCGAACTTCGATACCAAGTTCTTGTGCTTTTTGGAGCTTGCTTCCTGCATCCGCTCCTGCTACGACTAGATCTGTTTTCTTGGATACACTGCCTGTGACTTTGGCACCAAGACTTTCGAGTTTGCTTTTTGCTTCTGAGCGCGTGAGGCGTTCCAATTTTCCTGTCAGTACAACGGTCAAACCTGACAAGGCTGCATCTGCTACCACCGTCTGTCCCTTGTAGTCCAGATTGACTCCAGCTTCTTTCAACTCATCTAAGAGAATCTTCGATCCTTCTGTAGCAAAATAGGTCTGAAGACTTTGGGCAATCACACTACCCAAGCTTTCAATACTTGCGACTTCCTCTGGGTCTGCTTGGGCTAGATTTTCAATAGAGTGGAAATGTTGGAGCAAGAGCTGACTTGCTTTACTTCCGACATGGCGAATTCCCAGACCAAACAAGAGCTTTTCAGCAGAGTTTTCCTTAGATGCTTGAATAGCCTGATACAGTTTAGAAGCAGACTTTTCCTTGATACCCTCCAAAAGGAGGAAATCATCTTCTTTCAAACGGTAAATATCAGCCACATCCTTGACTAAATTGGCAGCAAAAAGCTTTTCAACGATTGATGGACCAAGTCCTGTAATATTCATGGCATCACGAGAGGCAAAGTGAATCAAACCTTCCATGATTTGGGCAGGGCATCGTGGATTGATACAACGAAGAGCCACTTCATCTTCAAAGTGAAGCAAGTGACTATCACAACTTGGACAATTTGATGGAATATCTAGTTTTTCTTCAGAAAGACGTTTAGACTCTACCACACGCAAGACAGCAGGGATGATGTCCCCAGCCTTATAGACGATAACCGTATCGTCTTTGCGGATATCCTTTTCGGCGATATAATCTACATTGTGCAGTGTCGCACGGCTAACAGTTGTTCCAGCTAGTTGTACTGGTGTTAGATTTGCAGTTGGAGTCACGACACCCGTACGACCAACTGTCCAATCAACTGATAAGAGTTGAGCTTCTTTTTCCTCAGCAGGGAACTTGTAAGCTACTGCCCACTTTGGAGCCTTGACGGTAAAACCGAGTTCTTCTTGACCTGCTAGGTCATTGACCTTAATAACCACTCCATCAATATCGTAAGGCAAATGTTCCCGTTCTTGTCCAACTTCTTGGATGAAGCCCCATATCTCATCTATACTTTTAGTCAATATTCGTTTAGGATTAACTACAAAACCAAGCTGTTCAAGATGCTTCAAAACCTTTTCCTGACTATCTCGAGTAGAAGGGCTAGCTTCTTGATAGAGAAAAGTCGCAAGGTTGCGTTCTGCTACTACTGCCGTATCCAGCTGACGCAAAGTTCCAGCAGCCGCATTACGAGGATTGGCAAATTCAGGCTCTCCATTTTCTTGGCGAGCTTGGTTGACCAGATCAAAAGAAGCGCGTGGCATGTAACACTCTCCACGAACGGTAATATCAAGTTTTTCTGGCAAGGTCAAAGGAATATCCTTAACGCGCTTGAGGTTTTCGGTGATATTTTCTCCAATAGAACCATCTCCACGTGTCGCACCGACTACCAAAATTCCCTTTTCATAAGTTAGCGAGATAGACAAACCATCGATTTTCAATTCACAGATATAGGTGGGATGGGGTAATTCTTTGCGAACACGCGCATCAAAAGCTTCTAACTCTTCACGTGAAAAAGCATCCTGCAAACTATAAAGAGGATACTGATGACTGTATTTTTCAAAACCATCTAAAACCTTACCACCAACGCGATGGGTCGGACTGTCCGCTAAAACTTGATCTGGATAGGCAGCTTCCAACTCGACCAACTCTCGGTAGAGGCGATCATACTCACTATCTGAAACCGAGGGATTGTCACTCGTGTAGTACTCGGTCGCATAGCGGTTGAGTAAGGCAACTAACTCATTCATTCTTTCATTCATAATCCCATTTTACCACAAAGCAAGCCCTCCTCACAATAGAGAAGGACTGAAAAATGGTTCGTAGGGAAATATTTTCTAAAAAAGAGAAATTATAACTCTTTTTTAAAATGACTTCGCACATAAACGAGGGATAAACAAGACAGGATGACAACCCCGCTTCCAATTATCAGGAAAGAAGAGAGATGAACACTTGGCAGCACTGTCATAAAGCCTTTTGCAATCGGCATAAATAGGATAGCTAATGTAAAAATTGTGCTTAGCACCCTCCCCAAGTATTCCCCCTCAACCTTGGTTTGCACCTGAGTAAAAAAGTGAATATTAAAAATCGTCATAAACAGTTCACAAACTAAATTTCCAGAAAAGGAAAGAAAAGTTGGCAGTGGTAATCCCATCATAAAAACTCCAACTCCAGTCAAAGCCAATAGAATCAAAAGATTATAAACATTTGCCTTTATTTTACTAGCTAGAAGAGCTCCGATAATCGAACCGATAGCGCCCATAGTCAAAATACTAGCATAAGCTCCTTCTACCCCGTAAAGTCGATTTGAAAAAGGGAGGAGAAATTCAAAAGCTGCAAAAAAGAAATTAACACTGGAAGCTACTAACAAGAGGAAAAAGATCTCTTGCTGGCGCCAAATATAGCTAATTCCTTCTTTCATATCAGAAAAAATATTTTTCCAGCTGAAAGTCCTTTTCACTTGTTCCTTAGCCTCTTTTTTGGGGAGAAAAGCTACTAAAGTAAATGCGATGAAAAAACTAATGGCATCTAAAACGAGCGTCATATGGAGACTGGCAAATTGTAAAACGAGGAAAGAAAGTACAGGGGAGCTAACACCTACAACCTGCAAAACGAGCTCTAAGCGAGCATTATAGGTCACAATCTCGTCTTTCTCTACAACCTCAGTTATAATGGCTTTGTTGGCTGTACGAGAAAATGCAAAGGCAACCGCATGAACAATATTGGCAAAAATCAAGGCAGCAATCATCAAGCTATCATTTCTGATGAAAGAAATAGCTAAACAGAGAATACCGCAAACCAAGTCTGTCGTCATCAAAATTTTGCGACGCGAAAAGCGGTCTGAAATCACTCCGCCAAAGGGATTGACCAGAATCGATGTAACCAACTCAGAAATTTGATAAATTCCAAGAACAGTCTGTCCTATCGTCCCCATCGATGCCAACCAAACACTGTTTCCATAATCATAGAGCATATTTCCTATCTTATTAATCGCCCCACGACTAATCAACTGGATTGCATGTCGATTCATATAAAAAGCTCCTCTCAAATTTTGAAACTATTGTATCAAAACTGAAAGGAGTATCTTCGTTTTTCCCTTATTTGGGAAATTTAAGGATTTACAAATTTTTCATAATGTTCCTGATAATAGGCCACTTGCTCTGGAAGTCCAAGCACATCAAAAATATTCATGGCTTCCTGCATCTGACAACAACCCTCTTCTTTCAAGTCTCTCTGGTATAGAGCAAAACCCTTGAGATAATGGAAGATATTACGCTCATAAAGCTTGATACCATTTCCAATCAACTTCTCCACATAGCCCTCAAAATAGTCCGCATCCGCAAAGGAACGGTTTTCCAAACAATGCTGGTAACAGTTAAGAGCTAAAATCAAAACAAGTTTTCGATGCCGACCAATTTCTTTGTAGTAGTCTTCTCGCTCCATGACTTCTCTGCCAATCCGAGCCACATAGTCCACATTGTAGAAAGTATAGAGATTCCCGAAAAGAATCAACTCATACATAGTCCATTCTTCTGTTTGAAAAAGATAATCTGCTACCTTTTCCAAATCACTCTGCCTCATCGTGTAATGAGCATCTCGTTGACAAATCAAACCTTGTAGCAGAATCCAATTCAGCTCAAAATAGAGGGGATTGGTCGAACTCTTTGCTTTCTTGAGCTGTTCCTTTTGAAGCTTTTGAAAACCTGCAATATCATTTGAGTAGTAAAGCGGAATAATCTGCGCCATTAAGGCAACATGTTCATGATTTTGAAAATCCCTAGCCTTGTCCATAAAATTTTCAATGGTCACATGAATATTATCCAGAATCTCAAAGAAACGGGAAACTGCTAAATCAGACTCCCCAAGCTCGAAGCGAGATAATTGAGATGTTGAACATGATTCACCTGCCGCCTCTTTCAAGGAGTACTTCCCACTTGTTCGAAATTCACGAAATACCTTTCCAAGATGTTCCATTTCTTATACCTGCTCCGATAATTCTTCCCACTCAAGCATAGCCTCTTCCTGACGATGGCTTATTTTGTCCAGTTCAGTCTGCAATTCCATGAGCTTTTCAGCATCGTTGGTTTCCAGCATCTGTTCAGAAATGGCTTGACTTTGAGCTTCTAACTCTTCAATTTCAGCTTCCAAACTCTCGATTTGGCGCATAAGCTTACGGGCTTCTTTCTGACTTTCTTTCTGAGCACGGTAGTGATTGACTGGACTTGCTTCTTTTTCTTGGTTGCTGGTTGAAAGTTCCTCTGTCTGACTCGCTTCTACTCCTGCTTTCTTCTCAACATAGTAGTCGTAATCTCCAAGGTAGAGAGTTGAGCCATTTTCAGACAATTCCAGAACATGAGTGGCTACACGGTTGATAAAGTAACGGTCGTGGCTGACAAAAAGAAGGGTTCCATCAAAGTCAATCAGGGCATTTTCCAAAACTTCCTTGCTATCAATATCCAAGTGGTTGGTTGGCTCGTCAAGGATCAGGAAGTTGTTGTTTTCCATAGACAATTTAGCCAAAAGTAAACGAGCTTTCTCGCCACCTGACAGCATGCCTACTGATTTTTTAACATCATCTCCTGAAAAAAGGAAAGCGCCAAGACGATTGCGGATTTCAACCTCTGGTGTCAACTTAAAATCATTCCAGAGTTCATCCAGAACAGTATTACTTGGTGTCAACTTGCTTTGAGTCTGGTCATAGTAGCCGACCTCAACATTTGCGCCAAAACGCTTCTCTCCTTTGATAAAAGGAATCTGGTCCACGATAGACTTGATAAAGGTTGACTTACCAATACCATTTGGTCCTACGATGGCAACAGCATTCATCTTACGGAGGTCGAGATTGATTGGCTCTGACAATATTTCACCATCATAACCAATGGCTGCATTTTCAACGGTCAGGACAACATTCCCAGACGTTTTTTCAGATTTGAAGGTCATGTTGGCTGATTTCTTACCAGCTTCAGGCTTGTCCAAACGCTCCATTTTTTCCAGTTGCTTGCGGCGAGATTGAGCACGTTTGGTCGTCGAAGCTCGTACTAGATTACGATTGACAAAGTCTTCCAGAGCAGCGATTTCCTTCTGCTGCTTTTCATAGTTCTTAGCTTCCGTTGCTAGCTTTTGCTCTTTTTGTTCAACGAAACGAGAGTAATTGCCTACATAACGATCCAAGGAATGCTTAGTCAAATCGAGTGTAACCGTCGCAACCTTGTCCAAAAAATAACGGTCGTGGCTAACAATAATGAGTGCACCGCTATAGTTCACCAAGTAATTCTCTAGCCAGGCAATGGTTTCAATATCCAAGTGGTTGGTCGGCTCGTCCAAGACCAAGAGATTGGGCTTTTCAAGGAGCATTTTAGCCAGTGCCAGACGAGTATTTTGACCACCAGAAAGCTCAGCAATTTTCATCTGCCACATAGATTCGTCAAACTTGAATCCATTTAAGATAGCACGGATATCAGCTTCATAGGTAAAGCCGCCTGCTTGACGGAAATTCTCTGACAAACGGTCATAATCCGCCATCAGTTTATCCAATTCAGCGCCAGACTTTTCACCCATCTCCAGTTCCATCTGACGAAGTTGTTTCTCAGTCTGACGCAAATCATCAAAGACATAGAGCATTTCATCGTAGATGGTATTTTCAGACTCAAAACGGCTATCTTGGGCTAGATAAGACAGAGAAATATCTTTTTTCTTATTGATTTCCCCACTAGTTGGCTCCTCTTCTCCAACCAAAATCTTCAAAAGAGTAGACTTACCCGCTCCATTTCTCCCAACGAGGGCAATCCGATCTCGTTCATCTACTTGCAGATTGATATTATCAAAAAGAACCTCTCCTGCAAATGAACGTTCAATTTTATTAGCTTGTAAAATAATCATATAGGTAGTATAGCATGTTTCCCTAAGGGGTTCAAGAGTATAGAATCCATTTCATTTCAAGCTTTTTCAGAAAGTTATGCTAACGTTTTACTAGAATGATAAATCGTGATATAATGAAAGCGATTAAAAGAATTTACAAAAAAAGGAGATCCTCTATGACTTACCAAGAAAATTATCAAAAATGGTTAGATTTTGCTGAACTTCCAGACTACCTTCGTCAAGATTTGGAAAATATGGATGAAAAAACAAAGGAAGATGCCTTCTATACAAATCTTGAATTTGGTACTGCAGGTATGCGTGGCTTGATTGGTGCTGGTACAAACCGCATCAACATCTACGTTGTTCGCCAAGCTACTGAAGGATTGGCTCGTTTGATTGAGTCAAAAGGTGGAAACGAAAAAGAACGTGGTGTCGCAATCGCCTACGATAGCCGTCACTTCTCACCAGAGTTTGCCTTTGAATCTGCGGCAGTTCTTGCTAAACATGGTATCAAATCTTACGTATTTGAAAGCCTTCGTCCAACTCCAGAATTATCATTTGCTGTTCGTCACCTTAACTGTTTCGCAGGTATCATGATTACTGCCAGCCACAACCCTGCTCCATTTAACGGTTACAAGGTTTATGGTGAAGACGGTGGACAAATGCCTCCACACGATGCGGACGCTTTGACAACTTACATTCGCGCTATTGAAAATCCATTTGCTGTGGAAGTTGCTGATGTCGAAGCTGAAAAAGCTTCTGGTTTGATTGAAGTCATTGGTGAAGCTGTTGATGTAGAATACCTTAAAGAGGTCAAAGATGTGAACATCAACCCAGCCTTGATCGAAGAATTTGGTAAAGACATGAAGATTGTCTACACACCACTTCATGGTACTGGTGAAATGTTGGCTCGTCGTGCTCTTGCCCAAGCAGGATTTGACTCTGTTCAAGTTGTTGAAGCGCAAGCAACTGCTGACCCTGACTTCTCAACTGTTAAATCTCCTAACCCAGAAAACCAAGCAGCCTTTGCACTTGCTGAAGAACTTGGTCGTCAAGTTGGTGCTGATGTGCTTGTCGCAACTGACCCTGACGCTGACCGTGTCGGTGTCGAAGTTCTTCAAAAAGATGGTAGCTACCTCAACCTTTCAGGTAACCAAATCGGTGCCATCATGGCTAAATACATCTTGGAAGCCCATAAAAACGCTGGAACACTTCCTGCAAATGCAGCCCTCTGCAAGTCTATCGTATCAACTGACTTGGTAACGAAGATTGCTGAAAGCTACGGCGCAACTATGTTTAACGTCTTGACTGGTTTCAAATTTATAGCTGAAAAGATTCAAGAATTCGAAGAAAAACACAATCACACTTACATGATGGGATTTGAAGAAAGCTTCGGTTACTTGATTAAACCATTCGTACGTGATAAAGACGCCATCCAAGCCGTTCTTGTCGTTGCTGAGCTTGCTGCCTACTACCGTTCACGCGGCTTGACTCTTGCTGACGGTATCGAAGAAATCTACAAAGAGTACGGTTACTACGCTGAAAAGACTATCTCTGTAACTCTCTCAGGGGTTGATGGAGCTGAGCAAATCAAAGCGATTATGGCTAAATTCCGTGACAATAGTCCGAAAGAATGGAACACAACAGCTATCACTGTCGTAGAAGACTTCAAGGCTCAAACTGCTACTGCTGCTGACGGTACTGTTACAAACTTGACAACTCCTCCAAGCGATGTCTTGAAATATACACTTGCTGACGGTTCATGGATTGCCGTTCGCCCTTCAGGTACAGAACCAAAGATCAAATTCTACATTGCCGTTGTGGGTGAAAGCAACGAAGATTCACAAGCTAAGATTGCCAACATCGAAGCAGAAATCAATGCCTTTGTAAAATAAAAATCTATATAAGATGAGACCAACCAATCTCATCTTTTTTTCGTATCAAATCTAAGCATTTTTGGAAACTTTATGGCATACTAGACTTATCAATGAAAGCGAGGTAATCTCATGGAACAATTTTTAGAAAACATCAAAGACCTTGAAGTCACTACAGTTGCGCGTGCGCAAGATGCTCTTGATAAAAACGAAACTGCGACCTTCTTTATCGGTCGCAAAACTTGCCCTTACTGCCGTAAATTTGCCGGTACTTTGGCTGGCGTTGTAGCTGAAACCAAATCCCACATCTACTTCATCAACAGTGAAGAACCAAGTCAGTTGGAAGCCTTACAAGATTTCCGTTCACGCTATGGAATCCCGACTGTTCCAGGATTTGTTCATGTTGCAGATGGCCAAATCAAAGTCCGTTGCGACTCTGCAATGTCAGCACAAGAAATCAAAGATTTCGCAGGATTGTAAAAGGCTGGGTGATAATTCAACTTTTTGAAATTATACTCAAATTAAAATCAAAGTGCACTTTTTTGTTAACAGACTTGTTTAAGAAATATCGTGGTCCAAGTATTACCTTGGAATTTTACCAGCTAATCAATGTACTCTACTGTATTCTAGAAGATCAACGAAAGGTTTTTAGCAAAAAATATAATATATCTGTTTGCTCGGTGAAAATTTCTGCTCTTTTTGATTTTAAATGAGTATTAATCTAATAAGTATGTTCACGAAAAAACGCATAACATCAGAGCGGTAAGCACCTGATGTTATGCGTTTTTAGGATTACGAAAACTTTTTTGAAC
>NZ_RJPH01000020.1:0-14228 GCF_003944205.1 Streptococcus oralis subsp. dentisani | reverse complement strand
ACGAAATATCGCTCTTAGTATCAAATGTATTTCAAAATCCAAAGACACACTTTTTCAATATAAATACTACTCTTGAATTACTTCTCTATTTGGAGAATATAGGACTTTCAAAAAAACAAATGGATGAAAGACTAAATGATATGTTGGATTTGTTTCCGATAGAACATCTTTTAAATAGAGATATTTTTAAGCTTTCGGGTGGAGAAAAGCAGATTTTATGTATTGCTGCAAGTTATATATCTGGAACGGAAATCATTGTTTTAGATGAGCCTTCATCAAATCTTGATGAAGAAAACATTTTAATCATAAAAGAAATGCTTATAAAACTTAAAGATAAGGGGAAAACTCTTATAATCTCAGAACATAGAATATTTTATCTAATGGATATTGTAGATAGAGTTTTTTTGATTAAAGATGGGGAAATACAAAAGGAATATACTCAAATAGATTTTATGAAAATACCGTCTGAAAAGCTAAAGAAGTTAGGTTTAAGAAATAAGAATAGAGTAAAACTTACAGTACCCGAAAATGAAAATAAGGGAAATTTAGAAGTAAAAAACATTGAATTTAAGTTTAATGGCATAGATAAAAAATTGCATTTAAAAGACCTCTCTTTTGAAATGGGAAAAATTTACGGCATAGTAGGAACAAACGGACTTGGTAAATCCACTTTGCTCAGATGCCTTATAGGCTTAGAAAGAAAATCGAAGGATGAAATCTATTTGGACGGCAAAAGACTTTCAAAATCAGATAGGCTAAAAATATCATCCCTTGTAATGCAGGATGTTAATCATCAGCTTTTTACCGATTCTATTGCAAGTGAAGTAGGTCTTGGAATAAAAAATATTGAAAGTAGTTATGTTGAAAATATTCTGAAAAAACTTGATTTATATGAATCAAAAGATCGTCATCCAATGAGCTTGTCAGGTGGACAAAAACAAAGGGTAGCAATTGCATCTGTACTATGTAAAAAATCTAAACTTATGTTTTTTGATGAGCCTACTAGTGGAATGGATTATTGCAATATGATGAACATATCCCATCTGATCAACGAATGTAAAAGCGATAAGAAAATAATATTCATTGTTTCACATGACCAAGAATTTTTAAATTCGATAGCTGACAATGTTATATATTTGTAAATATCCATAGTGATACTCATATTTGAAAAATCAAAATAAAGGAGATTTAAAGATGTAAGGAGATAAAAATATGAAATATCATGACATGATAATAGAAAATATAAGTGTATGTGAATTTCTTTTATCGTGTGAAAGTAAGATATTTTGTTTAGGAAAATTTTTATGCGTTATTAAATAATATAATAGAAAAAGAATACATTTCTAAAAGAGGACTTTTTACGCCAAAGTGTAGAAGTCCTCCTTTTTTATTATCACTAACGGAAAAGGAGAGAATGGGAGTCGCTTAACCTTATATTCCATTCATAATGGCCGTGCGATTGAGGGGACAAGAGTTCTAACGGGTGATGTTATCGGTGAAACACCAGATAATACAGGTTTGAAAGTTTCTTATCAAAAGTATAAGAACAAGAAAGAAAAATTGGTGTATGTCAATCCTCAATTTTATTTCCCAAAAGTCATTCAACTTCAGACTACTATTTTACCAGCAATTAGTCAGTTTGGTGGGGATGAGTTTGAATGAGCAAAACATATTTATGAGTTTTTGAAATCTCAAGGGCCAAGCGGTGGTAGACACCAGAATAAACCGACTGACTAGGTGGCTTACAGGTTCTGTAAGTCGTCTTTTTTACTTTAATAGTAATGTTTTACATTTTAAGGAGAACGCAGTTTTGGCTCGTTCTCTTTTTTTGTTGTGATACTTCTTTCAAGGAATATTTGATAGGATTGGAGTGAAAAAAGATTAACTAGGAAAGAAGGAAGTATATGGAAGCCATTTATCAACGTGATTCGGATCAAGATGGATTAACTGATGCTCAAGAATTGGCGCTAGGAACCAATCCTCTTAGCGCAGATTCTGATGGTGATGGTCGTTCAGATTTATTGGAAATAGAAGAAGGAACCAATCCCTTAGAAAAGGATTTACAAGACATAGACCAAACAAGTCTAACGGAACCGTCATCAGTATTTATGGAAATGAAACAAAAGATTTCAGATATGATGGAGAGTCACTACAAGGAATTTATACAGGCTCTGATTAGTATTGAAACAGGGATTGAAAACCAACAAGACCTAGAAGACTTATATACTTACTACATGAGAACAGATGCCGTTTCTCTTTTGTCTAGTGATTTAGAAACCAGTCCTCAAGAGGTTGAAATGGAGATAGAGTTGTAGGGGAATCATGTGATTCTCCTATTTTCGTATAGATGAAAGGAGCGAGTATGGAAGTAATGGAAGTAATGCAATTATTGGCTATGTTTCGTGGAACAATTCCCAAAGATAGAGAGAAAATGGACTTATTCCTTCGTTATCAAGCGCAACATTTTGATGAGAAATGGCAGGACTTGGTAGAGAGTTTTTTGACTGAAGAGGGCAAGATAGAAGAGATACCTCAAGTCTATTCTTTTCATCAAGATATTGTTTCTTTCCTAGAGGCCAGTTCTGAAAATAATGACCAAGATTTAGAAAGTTACACAAGAAATTTTGGGCAAGCGGGTCTAAGTAAATTATCTCAATTAAGTAATTTTGAAAAAAACTTGGTGCTAGAAGTCGCAACCTATAACCTTTCCACTCGATTTTACATCAAATCTGAAAAAGAGAAGCTAACACCATTAAGTGAGCTTGTATGTCATCAGAAACAGGATGTCAATTTAGTCAATGTCTATCGGGTTGCGAATAATCTATCTGACCGCATTAGTAGAGATATAGAGGAGTTTCTTCTAATGGTTGATTCCAAAGAACTAGAAAAAGAGGTTCTTGAGATTCATTTTGAAGAAAAAGAGGGAGATGTTCTAGCCTATTTGGGTTCAGAATTGATGGCTACTTTAAATACCGTTACGGATCTTGTCCATCATGAAGAAAACTACACACAACTCCCACTGACACAAAAGCTGAAGATTATTACTCATTTTGATGAAGTAAAAGCTAAAAGCGAAAAGTCTAAGCAAGTAGCGGAAGCGGTCTTACCTTTAGATAATATTGACCAGGTAGAAGAAAATGTGGAAGTTCATTCCCTATCTAAAGTAGATAAAATTGTAGAAGAAGCTTTGCTTGAATATCCAATCGGTTCACAAGTCAGTTATAAAGGACAAGTATTTCAATTGGTTTCGATTGAAAATGCACAGTTAAATGACTTAGTTCGCCTAGAGCTATTCAATGATTCCGACCAGTTATTTGAAGAGAATCCTATCTTATACTTGAACAGTTTGGAAGAGATTGAACAAGTATTGTCTCTGGTAGAACTTGAAAAAGAAGATTCAGAGATTGAGATTGAATCACCAAGTGAAAGCCAGGAAATAGATTTGTTTTCCTATCTGGAAGAGGATAATGAAAAGGAAAAGGAAAAGGATAAGGAAACAAAACCTTTAATTTCAGGTATAGAAGAGACGGATGTCCCCGTTCAAGATTTTGTTTTTCCAGATGATTTAGAGGACTTTTATCCTAAGACAAATCGAGAAAAAATTGAAACGAATATCGCCGCAATTGATCTTGTTAAAAGATTAGAAAAAGAGAGACGACAAGCAAATCCAGAAGAACAAGAACTACTAGCCAAGTATGTCGGATGGGGTGGCCTTGCCAATGAATTTTTTGATGAACTCAATCCAAAGTATGAAACAGAACGTTTAACTCTCAAGAGCTTAGTAAGCAAATCAGAATACTCGACCATGAAACAAAGTTCTCTCACAGCCTATTATACAGACCCAATGATTATTCGCCAGATTTGGCAAAAATTACTGGCTGATGGTTTTGAAGGAGGAAGGATTTTAGATCCTTCTATGGGGACTGGGAACTTCTTTGCGGCGATGCCTAGAAGTATACGAGAGAGGTCAGAACTCTATGGAGTTGAATTAGACAGCGTGACAGGCGCAATCGCAAAACAACTCCACCCCAATACCCATATTGAAGTGCGAGGATTTGAAGAAGTTCCCTATCAAAATAATAGTTTTGATTTAGTCTTAACGAATGTTCCATTTGGAAATTTTCGCATTGCAGATAAAAACTATGATAAACCTTATATGATTCATGATTACTTTGTCAAACACTCACTTGATTTAGTAAGAGATGGAGGACAAGTTTCGATTATCTCTTCTATTGGCACAATGGATAAACGGACAGATAATGTCTTACAAGAGATTAAATCCAACACTCATTTTTTAGGGGGAGTTCGGTTGCCGGATACGGCTTTTAAAAAGATTGCAGGTACTCGAGTGACTACAGATCTCCTCTTCTTTCAAAAGGATCAAGCAAAGAATCTTAATGAAGAGGAACTTGTTTTTAGTGGTTCTATTCCCTTTGAGGAGGATAAGCGTGTCTGGATCAATCCTTATTTTGATGGGAAATACAATACACAAGTTTTGGGTGAATATGAGGTTCGTAATTTTAATGGAGGAACCCTCAATGTTAAGGGGGAATCAGAAACATTCACTACTGACATTATGGAAGCATTAGAGAATGTGGAGGCACCTAAACCAATTGACAATTCTTTGAAAGAACCTGTTTTTATCCAAGAAAAAGTGGATCATTCTATCCCAAGTCGTATTCGTGAGAACTTAGCGCTCTATTCTTTTGGATATGAGGGAAATCAAATTTATTACCGAGATACGCATGGCATTCGGAAAAGTTCAAAAGTGGACGAAATTAGTTATTATGTAGACGAGAAGGGAGATTTTAGAGCCTGGGACAGTTCTTTGTCTGTACATAAAATAGATCGATTCGTGCAACTTCATTTGACAGATGAGGAAGCACTAGATGTATACAAGTCAGAAGAAGCGAGTAAAAGAGGGAAATATAAGGGCTTGTTCAAAAAAACGGTCTTTTATGAAAGTCCCTTATCGGATAAGGACATTAGTCGCATTAAGGGAATGGTTGATTTAAGAGAGACCTATCAATCCTTAATTGAAATTCAACGCCATCAAGATTATAGTAGAACAGATTTTCAGGTATTACTTAGTAAACTCAATCGTAACTATGACCGTTTTGTAAGTCAATTTGGATACTTGAATGCCTCAGTCAATCGGAACTTATTTGATAGTGACGATAAGTATTCTTTACTAGCAAGTTTAGAAGATGAATACATCGATTCTAAAGACCAGAAAGTAAAATATAAAAAATCTTTAGCCTTTGAGAAAGCATTGGTTAGGCCGGAGAAAGTGATTACAAGAGTATCAACAGCTTTAGATGCCTTAAACTCCAGTTTATCGGATGGTAGAGGGGTTGATTTAGACTATATGGTATCAATTTATCCCGAACATAGCCAAGCTGCTATTTTAGATGAGTTAGGAGACCAGATTTTAATGGATCCAGAAAGCTATTTAAGAGGGGAAAGAAAATACCTTTCTAAGAATCAGTTTTTATCAGGAGACATTCTCAATAAGATAGAAGTAGTTCAACTATTAGTAGAGGAAAACAACCAAGAATATGACTGGTCCCATGCTTTAGATTTGTTAGAATCTGTTCGCCCTCCACGGATTCATCTGGCAGATATTGAGTTTAAAATAGGCTCACGTTGGATCCCTCAATCCGTTTATGGTAAATTTGCCTTTGAATGTTTTACCAATCGTGAATTTGAATTGTCTTCGTCAGAGGTTGCACAGGTCATTGAAGTGAATCCTGTTGATGGGCAGATTCATTTACGGACATCATTTGCTTATCGCTATCCAAGTGCCAAAGATAGTAGTCTTGGAGTCAGTGGCTCACGTTATGATACAGGAAGAAAGATTTTTGAGAATTTACTAAATTCAAACCAACCGACGATTACCATGACTGTTACGGAAGGAGAAAAGAAAAAGGCCATCACAGATTTGGAAAAAACTTCGGTTCTAAGAGCGAAAGAGCAGCATTTACAAGAGCTCTTTCAAGAATTTGTCTCACGGTATCCAGAAGTCCAACAAGTCATTGAAGAAAGTTACAATCGTCTTTATAATCGAACGGTTAGTCGAGAGTATGACGGTAGTCATCTAGTCATTGATGGCTTGGCACAAAACATCAGTCTTCGTCCTCATCAAGAGAATGCCATTCAAAGAATCGTAGAAGAAAAAAGAGCCTTATTAGCTCATGAGGTAGGTTCAGGAAAGACTTTGACTATGCTTGGTGCTGGCTTTAAATTAAAGGAGTTGGGGATGGTTCATAAGCCCTTGTATGTGGTGCCCTCTAGTTTGTCTGCTCAATTTGGCCAAGAAATCATGAAATTTTTCCCTACTAAAAAAGTCTTTGTGACCACTAAGAAAGATTTTGTGAAGGCGAGAAGAAAACAATTTGTGTCACGTATTATTACAGGAGATTACGATGCCATTGTCATTGGGGATTCTCAATTTGAAAAAATCCCTGTCAGTAAGGAAAGACAGATGAATTATATCGAGGATAAACTCAATGAACTACGAGAGATTAAAACACATTCTGAAAATAAGTATACCGTTAAAGAAGCAGAACAATCAATAAGTGGTCTAGAGAAACAATTGGAAGAACTCCAACGCTTTAATCGTGATAGTTTTATTGATTTTGAAAATCTAGGAATTGATTTTCTCTTTGTGGATGAAGCACATCACTTTAAAAATATTCGTCCAATTACTGGACTTGGGAATGTAGCAGGGATTACTAATACAACTTCTAAGAAGAATGTGGATATGGAAATGAAGGTTCGACAGATTCAGGAAGAACATGATTTTAAAAACATTGTCTTTGCGACAGGAACACCTGTTTCCAATTCTATTAGTGAGTTATATACTATGATGAACTACATTCAACCAGATATCTTAAAACGCTATCAAGTTGATTATTTTGACTCTTGGGTAGGTGCTTTTGGAGAAATTCAAAACTCTATGGAATTAGCTCCTACAGGGGATAAGTATCAGCCTAAGAAACGATTTAAAAAGTTTGTCAATCTACCTGAGTTGATGAAAATCTATAAAGAAACAGCCGACATTCAAACACAAGATATGTTGGATTTACCTGTTCCAGAAGCTCATATTATCCCTATTGAGAGTGAGTTAACTGAAAACCAGAAACTCTATTTAGAAGAATTAGTTATGAGGTCAGATATGGTCAAATGTGGAACAGTTGATCCGAGTCAGGATAACATGTTAAAGATAACAGGTGAGGCACGGAAACTAGCTATTGATATGCGTTTATTGGACTCTAGTTATAGTCTAGCAGACAATCATAAACTGCTTCAGGTAGTGGATAATGTTGAAAGGATTTATCGTGAAGGAATGGAAAATAAGGCTACTCAGATGATTTTTTCAGATATTGGCACACCTAAGAAAAAGGACAATGGCTTTGATGTTTATTCTGAGATTAAGGCTTTATTAGTTGATAGAGGAATCCCTAGTAAGGAGATTGCCTTTGTACATGATGCAAATAGTGACGAAAAGAAGAATAGCTTATCTCGAAAGGTCAATGCAGGAGAGGTGCGGATTCTCCTTGCCTCAACCGAAAAAGGAGGAACAGGTTTAAATGTTCAGAGCAAGATGAAAGCAGTTCATCATCTGGATGTCCCTTGGAGACCAAGTGATATTGCGCAACGCAATGGACGGATTATCCGACAGGGAAATGAAAACAAGGAAGTGGATATTTACCACTATATTACCAAAGGTTCGTTTGATAATTATCTATGGGCAACTCAGGAGAACAAACTCCGTTATATTAAGCAGATTATGACTTCTAAGGAGCCGATTCGTGCTGCAGAAGACATTGATGAGCAGACCATGACAGCTTCTGATTTTAAGGCACTAGCAACAGGTAATCCTTATCTAAAATATAAGATGGAACTAGAGAATGATCTAACTCTATTAGAAAATCAAAGACGCGCCTTTCAACGTAGCAAGGATCACTATCGTCATACAATCTCTTACTGTGAAGAAAATATTCCCATTCTTGAGAAACGATTAAGCAAGTATGAAGGCGACATTCAACAGTCTGAAATGTCGAAAGACCAATCATTTTCTATGACGGTAGGCAAGCAAGCTTTTGAGCAACGAGCTGAAGCAGGGGAATCCCTACACCGTCTTATCCGTCATAATCAAGCTGATATTAAAGAATTACGTACCCTAGCCAGTTATCGAGGATTTGACATTAAAATGCTTAGTCTTCCAACAAATCAACCTCTTCCTGAAACTTTCTCTGTTAAGATTGTAGGAGAAAATCGGTATTCTGTCAGTTTAGATTTGTATTCTCCTTTGGGGACAATTCAAAGACTCCAACATACGATTGATCACATTAAGGAGGACCAAGTGAAAACGCAGAGCTTATTGGATGAATTAAAGGATAAATGGACTACTGCTAAGGTAGAAATTGAGAAAAATTTTCCAAAGGAAGATGATTATCAAATTAAAAAGGCCGAATACGATGTACTCGCGCCATTGATTGAAACAGAAACGGATTTAGATATTATTGATCAAGCCTTAAGGCAATTCCACGAAAAAGGAAAAGAAAAGCAAGAACAACTTTCTTTTGAATTAGATTAAAAAATATATATAAATAGCGGACAAAAAAAGAAAAGCGCGGTAGAATAAAGATAGAAAGAAACGAGGTAACGATTATGATGGAAGATACCTATTATCAGTTAGAAGAGGCCTTGGTACAGGGATTTCAAACGCCTGAAGAATACCAAGCCTACAAGGAGTTAAAGGAACATTATGAGGAAGTGACGGGGGATTACAGTTTTTCTATACGAGAACTCACTAGTCAATTGGAAATCGCACTTCAGAATCATCGAGGTGTGGAGTTTGAAGAACATGAAAAAGAGGATTATTTGGACTTGGTTCAAAAATTAGAAGAGTTTGATTCCTCTCTTGCCACCCATTATCGTCAATTGATTGACTAGAAAGGAGAAAGTCATGAATGATTTACTCCTTATCCCAGTAATTTTTTTAGCAGTAGGAGGAATTCTCATTCTTTTATGGAGACTCTTTCTTATTGCCAGTGGACTTTTCCTGATTGGTTTTGTCAGTTTTCTTATTTTCGTGGAGGGCTATGGAATTTATCTGTTCTTTACTGAACCTACTTTATACTTTGATGATTTCAGACAACATGGTTTAACTAGTTTTACGGCTGTGTACCTTTTCATCAATCTAATGTTGTTTCTAGGATTCAGTTGGCATTTCATAAAGTCCAAAAATAAGGAAAATATGTAAACTTGTTATCCGGTTAAAAGACTTTATCTGAATCTAAATTCGGATAAGGTTTTTTATTTGCCTTGATTCTTTCATATACATCATAGCTAAATTGGAGTAATAATTTATGAAAATCATTATCCTCACTATTATTACTTGTATTTATGGCTTGTTTATGGCGTTCAATATGAGAAAGAGCTCTTCTCAAATTTTCTTCTTTTAATTTGTTCATATTTATATTATAAACTGAAGACAGCTAATTTTGATATTTTTCTCTGAACTGTACGATTTTTCGCCTGAAATGTAGGAATTACCTTTCGTTGTGATGTGATAAAACTTACAAGTTCTTTTTGTTATTCTTGACCTAGTTTTTATAGAAAGAAGGTCTAAGATGTTAAATAAAGTCAAAACTAAAGCGTTAATTAGTGTTGGAGCAGTAGCCGCAACTAGCTTTATTCTCATGATGGGATATACTGTTGGTCAACATTCTACTGCTAAAAAAAGTCGCAAAGAAATCGAATTGGCTGCAGCTAAACTTGTAGAGGACAAACAAGCAGAAGATAAAGCAAGTATTTTGTCATCAGATACTGTAAAAGAATTTTTGACACAGTACTATACGAAAGAAAAGCTCGGAGAAAATAATACACGTATTCAACCTTATATGACTGAATCGGCTTATTCCCAAGAATTGTCAAGTCAAAATGATGCCATGAACCAAGTGTATAAGGATTATATTTTAGATTATCATTTCGAAAAAGCTGATATCTTTGTCAATCAGACTACGAATCAAGCTATTGCCATGGTCTCTTATAATGTAACCTATGTATCTGATTTAAAGAATGCCAACCAATCAAAGACGAATCAGACAGAAACAAGAACAGTTAAGTTATCCTATTCTAAACTACCTGGTAAGTTATTGGTCAACCAAGTACAGGTTTGGAAATCTGGGTTAGATGATTTAGATAAGGCAACTCCTAAAACTTTAGAAGAATCCTCATCTGTTCCATCACTGCCAAATACTACGACAAAATGATGATATTGCATGGAAATAGAAGAATGTAAGAAAATTTCAATTCTTGATGTAGCAAGTCGTTTAGGTATCTCCTTTAAACAAGTTTCGAGCAGTGTCTATGAACATCCTGAACACGATTCATTTCGGATTTTTTCAACTACCAATACTTTTAAATGGTTTTCAAGAGATATTCAAGGTGATGTCATTGATTTTGTTCGACTTGTTAAGGGAATTTCCTTTAAAGAAGCTCTAGCCTTTCTTTCTGAAGAACCTTTTCAAAAAGAAACTGTTCAAGAAAAAAGAGAGAGACCATTTTATTATCCTTTAAAGAGAATAGAAGATTCTCACTGTAGTCTGGCCAGATATTACTTAACAGAATGTAGAGGAATTTCAGAAGAAATCGTACAAAAGATGATTCAACAAGGTTTGATAGTACAAGCTAGTTGGAAAACAAATGAAACAGTTGAACCTGTTATTGTTTTTAAAAGCTTTAATCATCGTCACAAGCTGCAGGCAGCAAGTCTCCAAGGGATTTATAAGAATCACTCTCTTCCTAGAGAGAGGTTAAAAACGATTCTAAAAGGAAGCCATGGACATGTTGGAATATCCTTTGATATTGGTAAACCTAATAGACTGGTCTTTTGTGAATCGTTCATCGACTTAATGAGCTATTACGAACTTCATCAACAAAGTCTAACTGATGTTCGTTTGGTATCTATGGAAGGATTAAAAAGGTCTGTTGTTGCTTATCAAACTTTACGACTGATAGCTGAAGAAAATCAGAGGTTGGAATTTTTGGATACAGTAATACCTTCAAAGTTATTGCCTTTAATCAATACAATTCGTGATACCACCAGCTATTTTGATAATCATCCTGATTTATTGACACTTGCGGTAGATTGTGATGATGCAGGAAAAGATTTTTCTGATAAGTTATCTCAATCAGGATTTCCTGTTTTTCTGGATTTCCCTGATAATAAATCTGGGAAAGAAAAAGTAGACTGGAATGATGTCCTTAGAGAAAAGAAATCAGATTTACAATTGATGATAGAGAATGCAAAAGAGACATTGAGGAATCAACCAGTAAGAAAAACCTCTCAATGTTTAGAATTGTGATAACAAAATCAAGATGTTTTAGCTAATATTAGAATGAAGGAGGATCGTATATGACCATTATTGAACGCTTAGAAGAAAAGGTCACTAGGCAAGAAAGTAAGGTAGCAAGAGAGACAGAAAAACTCGCTGCTTACAAAGAACAACTGGAGACAGCGATGTTTGCGACGTTCAAAAGGCGTCAAAGCATTAGTCACATGAGTTTTGAAGAAGCTCTTGACCATGCCTTTGGTAAAGAAAGACAATTCGATGATTCTGAATTTAGAAAGGATGAAATGAGTGAATGACAAAAGATTGGAATTTTAATCAACCATTAGAAAGTAAATCAGAAAATCAAGAAGATCCAGATAAAATTGCGGCCTTATTTAGAAATCATCAAGGAGGTAATGATGTAAATTATGAAGCAGCTTTTCAAAAGCGAAAACAAGCACCTGTGACGGATTCAAATTCTAGTTCTAAACCCAAAGTTACAGAGGTTAGAACAGGAAAAGAGACAGATATCACTACAAGTTATCAGCAACATCTTAAAAGACTTATTGCGGATAACAATAGCGATATTCAAAGCAGTCAAAAGAAAATTGAAGAGCTACATACATTTATTGACACAAAGAATAAAGACAATAAGAAATTACAGTCCATTTATGATGCGATTTCGGAATTACACTAAGCAGTCCTGATAGGCTGCTTTTTTTGAGAGGTTATAGATGTTTACAACATTTTTTAAGAAAAATCACGACAATAGTGATGTATTTAAAAAGCTGATTCATAGACTATCTGATATGTCTGTCCAAGATCTTGAAAAAATAGACCGACTGTTAGATATCATTTTCACTCCAGATCAAGAATCAGAACAAGTAAAAACAGAATCAATTTATAGGGAAGAAACTTTGGACGACACATTAAAGGAAGCTAAAAATCAACTTCATAAGGAACAATTGGAGAAGAATTTAGAGAGATTTAGGAAAAACAGCCAATAATGCACCAAAAATGGTGCATTTGCTTTTTCTAAATGTTATAATGGTGGTATAAAAATAAAAGGAGTTTGCCATGATTGGAAAGAACATAAAATCCTTACGTAAAACACATGACTTAACACAAGACGACTTTGCCCGAATTGTAGGAATTTCTCGAAATAGCTTGAGCCGGTATGAAAATGGAACGAGTTCAGTCTCTACGGAATTAATTGACATCATTTGTCAGAAGTTTAATGTATCTTATGTCGATATTGTAGGAGAAGATAAAATGCTCAATCCTGTTGAAGATTATGAATTGACTTTAAAAATTGAAATTGTGAAAGAAAGAGGTGCTAATCTATTATCTCGACTCTATCGCTATCAAGATAGTCAGGGAATTAGCATTGATGATGAATCTAATCCTTGGATTTTAATGAGTGATGATCTATCTGACTTGATTCATACGAATATCTATTTAGTAGATAATTTTGATGAAATAGAGAGGTATAGCGGCTATTTGGATGGAATTGAACGTATGTTAGAGATATCTGAAAAACGGATGGTAGCCTAATGGAAATCCAAGATTATACTGATAGTGAATTCAAACATGCTCTAGCACGGAATCTTCGTTCTCTGACAAGAGGAAAAAAGTCCAGTAAGCAACCTATAGCGATTTTGCTTGGAGGGCAAAGTGGTGCTGGTAAGACTACAATTCATCGTATTAAACAGAAAGAATTTCAAGGAAATATTGTTATCATAGATGGCGATAGTTTTCGCTCTCAACATCCACACTATTTAGAACTGCAGCAAGAATATGGCAAAGATAGCGTTGAATACACCAAGGATTTTGCGGGGAAAATGGTAGAGTATTTAGTAACCGAATTGAGTCATTTGGGATACAATCTTTTGATAGAGGGAACTTTACGAACAGTTGATGTTCCAGAGAAAACAGCACAACTCTTGAAAAATCAGGGATATGAAGTACAATTAGCCTTGATTGCGACAAAGCCAAAGCTGTCCTATCTGAGTACTCTTATCCGATACGAAGAACTGTACGCTATCAATCCAAATCAAGCACGCGCAACTTCAAAAGAACATCATGATTTCATTGTAAATCATCTAGTTGATAATACACGACAATTAGAAGAACTAGCTATCTTTGAAAGAATTCAAATTTATCAACGAGATAGAAGTTGTGTATATGATTCAAAAGAAAATACAACTTCAGCAGCAGATGTTCTTCAAGAGTTACTGTTTGGGGAGTGGAGTCAGGTAGAGAAAGAGATGTTTAAGTCTGGAAAAGAAAGATTGAAAGATTTAACTAATCGAAATGGTTGTTAGATATCAAATTTTAAAGTAAAGTCTACTGATAACTTTTGTTAGTTGTGTGGGGTGGTCGAAAAGTCTTTATAATCAACAAAGAAAAGGTGCTAGGACTGAGGAAACAGTTTTAACGCTAAATCTAAAAAAATTCAATTACAGTATAGCGCAGGAAGTGATTTTTTTGCGCTTTTTTACTGTCTTTTTTCAAAAAATAAAGCTGTTCAAGCCAATGGTAAAGCGAAAGGAGAAAGTTTGAAAAAATAAAAAGATTTCCTGAAAAACTAAAATCCTAGTTCACGGTTGATAATGCAAGCAGCTAACTCTTGAAGATAAATCTTATAATCATGCGCTATCTGAGGAGAGAATCAAGGTTGAAAATATTGTTGCCAAAGGAAAAACGTTTAAAATGTTTAAAATGTTTTCAATAACCTATCGAAATCATCGTAAACGCTTCGGATTACGAATGAATTTGGTTGCTGGCATTATCAACCGTGAACTAGAATTTTTGTTTAGTGGGAAGTTTTTTATTCTATTTAAGTATTGACAACAATATTTCCTTGTGATATTATAATAATAG
>NZ_RJPH01000019.1:0-17676 GCF_003944205.1 Streptococcus oralis subsp. dentisani | reverse complement strand
ATATTATACTTGTTTTAGGAGACATTGGATGTTGAAAAGGATTAGAGATTTACGCGAGGATGATGATTTAACACAAGAATATGTTGCAAAAACAATCTTAAATTGTACAAGATCAGCGTATTCTAAAATGGAATCAGGTACCAGGTTAATCTCTATAGATGACCTTATCAAACTTGCAGATTTTTATAATGTAAGTTTAGATTACCTTGTAGGTCGAGTGGATAATAAAGAAGACCATTACTCCAAAAAGTAGTAGGTTAAGAAAGCACATTGACAATTGAATAGTCCAAAATGGTACTTTCCTCATTTGTGGAGCAGATTTGAATGGCTCGCCATGATAAGAGCGATTTTAAAACCATCAATAAAATAGAGCGATACTTTATATGCCATGATACAAATGATATACAATGATACTTCTGACCGTTCAGGCTGCCACCGTAAAAGAGCAGCAAGTGAAATTCTTATGATGACTTCATCAGTCATGCCATGGAGGAGATTGATAAAAGATAAAAGGGAAGTGATTTTTTGAAATCAAATTTAGAAAATTATATAGTCGAGCTAGAGATGCTAAATCTATTATTCTTAAAAAAACTTATTAGCGAAAAAGAATATGAAAAAATAAAGCTGAAACTGCGTAAAATATACACAAATTAGCTGACCTTTTTTATTGGTTGCGGTAAAATAAATGCAGAGAAATAGGAGGTTAAGCCATGTCAAATAACGTTGAAATTATAAAAGCAAATCCTTTAGTAACTAGAAGAAATGATAATAGTGGTTCTTTATCAAGGAGAGTAGCAGCATATTGTCGTGTTAGTTCCGATAGTGATGATCAAAAAAATAGCTATGATTCTCAAGTTCGTCATTATAGAGAGTATATATCACAGCACCAAGATTGGCATTTGGTTGACATTTATGCTGATGAAGGGATTTCAGGAACTCAAGTTGGAAAAAGACAAGATTTTCAAAGATTGATTTCAGATTGCCTTGATGGAAAAATAGACTATATCATTACCAAAGCCATTGCTCGCTTTGCTAGAAATACATTAGATACTCTCAAATATGTTCGTTTGCTTAAAGATAAACAAATTGGAGTATTTTTCGAAGAAGAAAACATTGATACTTTAACTATGGATGGTGAGTTACTATTAACGATTTTAAGTTCAGTGGCTCAGCAGGAAGTTGAAAATACATCTGCCCATGTTAAAAAAGGTTTAAAAATGAAGATGCAACGTGGAGAACTTATTGGTTTTCAAGGTTGTCTTGGTTATGACTATAATCAAGATACAAAGTCAATATCAATAAATGAAAAAGAAGCCAAAATAGTACGTTATATTTTTGAAAGATACATTGATGGTATTGGGGGTAAGGCAATAGCTAGAGAACTGGATGAACTAGGTTATAAAACTCCGAGAGGTCTTGATCACTGGCAAGATACAACAGTTTTAGGAATTATTAAAAACGAGAAGTATAAAGGTGATATTCTAATGGGAAAAACTTTCACGGTTGACCCCATTAGTAAAAGACGTTTGATAAATTTCGGTGAAGAAGATAAATACTACATTAAAAATAATCATGATGCAATAATTAGTCCAGAAACATTTACACAGGCGCAAGAAATTCGATTACGAAGAGCAGGTAACAAGAAAACCATAGCAAATACAAAGGGAAAACGAGAAAGATATTCAAGAATGTATCCTTTTAGTAGTAGATTGGAATGTGGTTTTTGTGGTACTGTTCTGTCTCGAAGAAGTTGGCACTCTAGTTCAGAGTACAAAAAGATTATCTGGCACTGTACAACATCTATAAAGAAAGGTAAAAAGCATTGCATTCATAGTAAAGGAATAGAGGAAAAAGCAATAGAAAATGCTTTTTTACAGAGCTACCAACAGTTGTTTTATGAAAATAATAACCTAACTGAAGACTTTCTTGAAATTATAAAAGAAGAGCTTACTGATGATACTTTAAAAGTGGAGTTGAATAAGATAGTTAGTAAATTAAATTCGTTGTACAAAAAAGAAGAAAAATTAGTTTCAATGAATCTTGATGGAAAAATTAGTGATTCTGTATATGAAGATAAATTCAATCAAATACAAATTGAGAAAGAAAAACTTTTAGAAGAAAAAGTAAACCTAGAAGTAACTTTAAAATCAGAAGTTGATATAAAAAGTAGATTAGAGAATTTTAAAGAAATTTTAACTTCACAAAAGACTTTGACGGAGTTTGATAAGGATATTTTTGAGAGTATCGTTGAAAAAATCATTGTAGGTGGAATAAATGCTGATGGAGAAATTGATCCAGCAATGTTGACTATAATTTTTAAAACGGGAGATTCTTCGATTAAAAATGCAAAATCTTACAAATCTAAAAGAAAGAATGCTAAAATAGATAATGATAAATTGTGTTTTAATGCCGTAAACAATGACGAAAAAAAGTGTACAAATAAAGAAAACAACGCATGTCGAGGCGGTATCACTGCTTGGTCAAACTGATTAAATAAGGATGTGGCTAGTGAAAGTCCTACAGCAAGGAGTTTAAATATGAAATTCCATGAATTTGGTGATAAGAATTTGCCTTCTATCTTGCTGATACATGGCGGTGGCAGTTCTTGGTGGAATTATCTTCGTCAAGCACGGATCTTGTCGGAGGAGTATCGTGTCATTCTACTCACCTTGAATGGCCACGGCGAAGAATATCAACTTGATTATGTTTCTACTGAAGATTCTGCTTTGGAGATTTTAGACTATATCAAAGCAAACTGTGGTGGGAAATTGTTTGCAATCGGTGGTGTTTCACTTGGTGGTCAAATTGCCATGGAGCTTTTGTCAATAGACAGAGATATAGCTGAGAAGGCCATCATAGATGGAAGCCTCTGTATTCCTCAACCAAGATTAGCTAAAATCAGCATTTTTCTGGTACGTCTATTTGGTAAACTGATATTCAGTAAATTCTCTTGCAAACTTCAGTTAAGCATGATGAACAAACTCTATCCTAAACTCGCTTATCCAGAAGAAATAAAAGATTATTTTTTGGAGGATTTACCAAGAACGCCTATCAAAACATTAGTGACTATTTACAAAACCTATATGGGGTATTACAAGCTAAAGGATACGATTTCTGCTAGTAAAGCGCAGGTTCTGTATATTTATGGTGAAAAAGAGTTGAACTGTGTGAAAACATCAGCGAAATTATTTCAACAACTACACCCAAATACGACCTTGTATGAAGCAAAGGGCTATCATCACGGCTACTTATCAGCTTACTTGCCTCAAGAGTGGGTTGATCTGGTGGTGCCATTTTTAAAGAGTGATTCATCGGAAACGTGTAACGAATTGGATATGCCATAAGGAGGAATCTTTTGCTTGGAGCAATAGTTGGAGATATTGTAGGTTCAGTTTACGAATGGAATAATATCAAAACGAAGATTTTTTCTTTATTTTGTGAGGATTGTTTTTTCACGGATGATACGGTAAGTCCGAACCGCTGAGTGTATGAGCTTGTTAGAGAAACGGAATTAATCCTTAAAATAAAGGAACTAAAACTCCTTTATTTTGAGATGAAAACCTAAATTGGTTTTGAGGAGGTAAAGTATTGATAGAAAGCAGACCTAAGTTTGATGCAATCACATCTTTTGATGAGTTTAATAAATACTATTGGTATCGTGATGAACTTTCACAGATATGCAAGTCATTAGGGCTTGAATATAGAGGTACAAAACAAGAACTAAATGATATTATTGAGCAGTACTTTAAGGGGAATTTGATTAAAAAATCATCAATAAAAAGGAAAAAGAAACGAGTAGAAATCGTTACCTTGGACACACCTTTGCTTGAATGTGGATTCTCCTTTAATGCACACTTTAGAGAATATTTCTCAACTTTAACAGATGTTTCGCCATTTAAATTTACTGCTGATATGGCTACAGCTTGGAGAAAAGTAAAAAGAGAAAATGATTTGAGTTTTACAATCCAAGATATGCTAAAAGTTTATTATGGAAATTCAGATTATGCTAAGTATGATCATTCGGTTTGTCAATGGAACCAATTTCTAAAGAATTTCTGTGCAGACGAAAATAGTCGAAATTACTCGAATAAACTAAAAGTAGCTTCTATTCTTTGGAAAGAGGTTAGAAATTCAAGTAATGAAAAAATTTATTCAAAGAATCTTTTGACTGAATATGCTGATAAAATAAAAGAGTATGGCGAGGTAGTTAAATAGAAGTGACTTGCTTTTGATAATCTGAATTTTAAACTAGCTATTATACATTAATGCCCAGTACGTCAAAGTTCTTTTTTCTGAGTTTTCATTATATAATAGCATTATATGTAATGATAAATGTAGCTACGCTAATATTTCTATTTAAAAATTAAGGAGAAAATCAATGAAAAAAGCAATGGTAATTATCAATCCTACCTCTGGTGGGGAAAAGGCTTTGGATTATAAGGTCAAGCTGGAGAATAAAGCCAAAGATTATTTTGAGCACGTGGAAACAAAAATTACCGAAAAAGCGCTGGATGCAACATACTTTGCTGAGGAAGCTTCACGTGAGCAGTACGATGCAGTGGTTGTGTTTGGTGGAGACGGGACTGTCAATGAAGTTATTTCGGGTATTGCTGAGAGAGACTACATTCCTAAGTTAGGGATTATCCCAGGCGGTACGGGTAACCTCATTACGAAACTGTTGGAAATCAATCAAGACATCGATGGCGCGATAGATGAACTCGATTTTAACTTAACCAATAAGATTGATATCGGTAAAGCGAATGACAACTATTTTGGTTATATCTTTAGTATCGGTTCTCTGCCTGAGGCGATTCACAATGTGGAGATCGAGGACAAGACAAAATTCGGTATTTTAGCCTATGCTGTAAATACCATGAAGTCCGTCATGACAGATCAGGTCTTTAACATTAAGGTTGAGACAGAAAATGGAAATTATGTTGGTGAAGCTAGTCATGTTTTGGTTCTCTTGACAAATTATTTTGCTGATAAGAAGATTTTTGAAGAGAATAAAGATGGTTATGCCAATATTTTGATTCTAAAAGATGCTTCTCTATTCTCTAAATTATCCGTCATTCCTGATTTACTAAAAGGAGATGTTGTCGGCAATGATAATATTGAGTATATCAGAGCGCGTAATATTAAGATCTCTTCAGATAGTGAATTGGAGTCAGATGTTGACGGTGATAAATCGGATAACCTACCTGTAGAAATCAAAGTCCTAGCTCAGCGAGTAGAAGTATTTTCAAAACCGAAAGAGTAGAAGGTAAAAATTAGTTTATTTTTCACAACGAAATTAAGTTCTATATCAACGATTGGAGGAGGAATGAATTCTCTATTTGAAGAATTTAAAACCATTTGTTCACATTTAAACCAAGTCGGAATCACTCCGACGCTCATGGGGTCTTTGGGGTTTGAATACCGATCAAATGAAGAATGGGGGCCGTCTGACATTGACATTCATGTGCCTGGTGATCCTAGAGGTTGGGAAGCACCTGATCATCTCAGAATTTATGAGTGGGACAAGATAATGAAAGTGATGAAACACTTAGGCTATGCCTTAATAGATATTCATGAGCATGAATTCCAAAAGGATGGTGTGAGTGTTGAATTCGGAAGTATCGATTCTTTACCTGATTTTGCAGGAGTTTCAGAATCGGATATAGAGATTATTCATCTCGAGGATATTACGTTTCGCATTCCAAACCTAGAACAGTTTTTAAGTATTTACAAGGCTTCTTCCCAAGATTCCTATCGAAATGAGCACAATAACAATAAGGATTTTAAAAAGATAGAGTGGCTGAAAAGACATTTGTAAATCATCATTTGAAAAGTAGCAAGTTGTAAGACTGGCTGCTTTTTTATTTCTAGAAACAAAACACTCGAAACTACAGACAAGTCTTGAAAATAAAATACGAAAGTAGTATACTAGAATCACAATCATGAAAACGTTTGCGCAATAAGATGAATGAAAGTAAATCAGGAGACAAATACAGTGGAATTAACAGCTATTTACCATAGACCAGAGTCGGAGTATGCTTATCTTTATAAAAATAAGACAATGCACATCCGTATCCGGACCAAGAAAGATGATATCGAAAGCATCAACTTACATTATGGTGATCCTTTTATCTTTATAGAGGATCGTTATGAAGCAATTAAGGAGATGAGGAAACTTACCTCCGATGCTTTGTTTGATTACTGGCAAGTGGAGGTTACAGTTGGCTATGCACGACTCCAGTATCTCTTTGAACTCAAGGATAAGCAAGGTCGGAGAATCTTATACGGCGATAAGGGGTGTGTTCCAAACACGCTTGAAAATCTTCATTATGAAGGAAATGGTTTTAAAATACCGTATATCCATGAGATTGATGCTTGCCATGTTCCTGACTGGGTAGCAGAGACGGTATGGTACCAGATTTTTCCTGAACGCTTTGCTAATGGCAATCCTAAGATTTCACCAGAAGGAGCTCTAACTTGGGATTCCTCTATCAAACCAAAGACGAGCGATTTCTTTGGTGGTGATTTACAAGGCATCATTGATCATCTGGATTACTTACAAGACTTAGGAATTACTGGGCTTTATCTTTGTCCCATCTTTGAATCTCCAAGTAATCACAAGTACAATACGACGGATTATTTTGAAATTGACCGTCATTTTGGAGACAAGGAAACCTTCCGTCAACTGGTGGATCAAGCCCATCAGAGAGGCATGAAAATCATGCTGGACGCTGTTTTCAACCATATCGGAGACCAATCTCCACAGTGGCAGGATGTTCTCAAACATGGTGAAGATTCTATTTATAAAGACTGGTTCCATATTCAAGACTTTCCAGTCGTTAAAGAAAATCTCGTTAATAAAAGAGAACTATCCTACCACACCTTTGCCTTTGAGAGCTATATGCCTAAGCTCAATACGGCAAATCCTCAAGTGAGAGACTATTTGTTGAGCGTTGCGACCTACTGGATTGAAGAGTTTGATATCGATGCTTGGCGCCTGGATGTGGCCAATGAAGTGGACCACCAATTTTGGCGAGATTTCTGTAAGGCTGTCTTGGCTAAAAAGCCCGACCTTTATATTCTTGGAGAGGTCTGGCACACCTCTCAGCCTTGGCTAAATGGCGATGAATTCCACGCAGTTATGAACTATCCTCTCTCTGATAGTATCAAGGATTATTTTTTGCGTGGGGTTAAGAAGACCAGTCAATTTATCGATGAAATCAATAGCCAGTCTATGTACTATAGACAGCAGATTTCGGAAGTGATGTTCAATCTCTTGGATTCGCACGATACGGAGCGTATTTTGGCTACTGCCAAGGGAGATAGCCAACTTGTTAAGTCTGCCCTAGCCTGCCTCTTTTTACAAAGAGGAACACCGTGTTTTTACTATGGAACCGAGTTAGAGTTAGATGGAGGACCAGATCCAGATTGTCGTCGCGTTATGCCTTGGGACCGTGTTTCTGGCAGCAATGAGATGCTTAATTTCATGAAGAAATTGATTCAGCTTCGCAAGGATGTTTCAGACATTATCCAACATGGAACCTATAGTCTGCAAGAAATCAAGCCAGATGTACTAGCTCTAGAATGGAATTATGATGGACAAAAAGTCCAAGCTATTTTTAACCAATCAACTGAAAACTATCTTGTAGATCGTAATTCTGTAGCACTAGCCAGTCATTGCCAAGAACTAGATAATCAGCTTGTCATCTTACCAAAAGGATTTGTGATTCAATAAAAAATGAGAAGAGAAAGACTGTAATGATGGGCAACCATTCGTTCCAGTCTTTTTTCTATTTATGTAGTATAATAAAGGAAATACCAGAGGTAAACCCTTAGAAAAAAGAGAACGATGAACCATCTAGTCCAATCTTTAAAAGAAAAGATCACTGACCAAATCTCTTTGGTTCGACAAGCTCCTAATGACGATGAAGAATTTTATCAAGTCCATTTAGATATTTTCTATAAGCCGACTAGTGAGATGCAGAGTTTAGAGAGTCTATATGGGACGAAGATCCTGATGAGAATATCTTTGACTATATTCGAAACTCTGAGGTCTTTGCCGATGCTAAAGACAAGGAATACCTCAAAGTAAAAATTTATTTAGATGAAACTTAGTAAGGAGAAATCATGTTTAATTTTTTTAAGCGAAAAAGAAACAAGCGGTTCAATCAGGAGTCACATGACAAGGCTAAAGAAAATCAGGCTGTTTCTGAAAAGAAACTTGATGTAGAAAATGATGAAGCAAATGTGGATTCTGAACAAATCCTCCATTTTGATCATTTGAATTTTAAATTGGCCGTCATTCAGGTCTTAATGTACGATTTAGAAGTGCTTGAACCATCCTTTGATATTTATGATTTTGCTGATCGATACAGTACAGAAGAGATTGATATTGAAAGCATGGAAGTTATAAGACCTGCTCTTGAGTATTTTGAAGCCTTATCTATTCCTAAAAAATATGCTGAAGAGGTCAAAGAAATTTACATGGATGGTGGAAATGAGATTTATATGAATATCATTCCGCAATGGGATGGAGAAGATGGAACATTTGATCTAAATGAGCTCAGTTTATCCGAACTGCAACAATTTCCAAACTTGAAAGAAGCAACTATTTTAAGTAGCAATTTTGATAGCGTGAAAGTAATCTTCGATGCGGCTGGGATTGAAGTCGAGCTATTATAATTTTAGTTATCAAGTCAATTCATGTTAAAACAATAATTGGATCACGCTTTAAAAGGAGTATGAAAATCAATGGATGCTAACATACTTAGAGTTGTAAAAATAGATAAAGAAGCACTTTATGAATTTATCTATGAAAACTTTATAGCACAACAGGAAGAATTGTTAGACATATCCAAATCTGAAGTGATGAATGATTTTGCAATAGATTGGGGAAAAAGGGGAGTTTCTATTTACTGCGCATAGACAGGAAAAGAATTCAACTTATAAAAGTCCCTTTATCGTAGAGAATATTGATTAGATAGCAAGGAAGAGGAAAAAATGAAACTATTTAAAAAAATTTCCTGTCTATTTATTATTATAGTTGGCGCCTTTCTACTAAGTGCCTGTACCTCGCAAAAAGAAGATAAAGAGCGACTGGTTCGATATCTCAATAACGTCTATGGAGAAAATACTTATGAGATGAAAGAAGATCCCAGGCATTCCCATTATTGGTTTGTGACATTGAAGGATTATCCAAATATTCCCTTTACTTGCAGTGTGTCCCATGATTGGCTAGCAATGGGATCACCTTTTATTCATTCTGATTTTGAAGAAACATTCTGCACAAGAGCTCTTGAGGAATATAAGGAAAATCATAATCTAGGTGATGATGTCCTGTCCTATCTGCATCCCGTAAATTTTGTCTATTCTACAGAAGTAACAAATTTAGATCAGCTAAAAGAATCCTATGACAAGATGTTGGACTTTATCAACTATACTAGCCTGAAGTATCCTATTTTAGCTGAAACTGATTGTTTCGGGGTACGAATGGATATCAGTGGTATTCGATTAAAAAGCTCGAGGAGGGATCTTGATGGGTCAATCGATACCAGTATTTATCGACAAGTTTGCAATGCAGAAAATGGGAAATTAAACATAAGACCTTTTGAGGAAATTCGTCAAGAATTGGAACCCCAACTACGAACACACCCTGAGAATTCAAAGGGATTTGTATTTATAGTAAACACGACTTCCTTTGCACTGGGGAGCGATACACTCGATGATTGCTTATATAAGCATTTCGAATTATCATCTACCACAGTAGAAGAACTTCAAAAGATCAAGTTGCAACCTGGAGAAAGCAGCGAAAGCTATATATTGGCCAAAGACTATAATGATAATAGCTTAGAGTATTATACAAAAGTTACTGTGCAGGTCAAAAATCTAAGTGATAAGGAATGTTCTGTTTTGGAGGGAACGTTGATGAAGGCTGTCATCTCTGATCCGGCAAGTATGTATATTGGGGATGTCTATTTTGAATTTGATAAAAGAAAAGAATTAACCGCTGATTTATATGATATGCTTGGAACAAAAAGGCCCTCCACTAGTGAAGGGGAGAGCGACGGAGTTCCTTATAAAAATATAAGGGTTTTATTTAAGATGAAGACCTATTTCAAAGAGATAGACAGCGTTACATTATCCTATCAGGAGTAGGGATTTTCTCACTCCCAGATTGTATGCTGGGCCCTTACTCCGTATCGATTGGGGGACTGATCACTATTGAAATTCGCCGCAAAATGATAGCTATTCCATAACACATAGTCGGCAGTTTGCAGTCTCAGACTGAAGTAGGTGTCCTGTTTCACTTCTTTAGCGTCAGCAGGTTTCAGTGAAAAGATATCTGTTAATTTCTTTGTTTTAAAGTCATTGATTGTAAGTTTGGAGAGGTCTTGGTTATTAATGTTAACTTGGGATAGTTGCGGGCTCTCTGCTGAGATTTCATAGTATGTGACGACGCAGTTCTCGAGTTTATCAGTGTCTTTCCACTTTGGTGTAATGCTCATAAGGCCGTAAGATTTACCATCTCGGACTATTTCAAGCAGTTCTCCGTAGTAGAAGTGGTCATTGCGCTTGTTCACAATCTCGCTCTCAGGATTTTTTCCAGTAAAGCTGAACCCCTGGTCCAGTAGTTCTGAAGCCCTTGTTTCTCCGACCACTACATTGGTCTTATCGATTTGTATTTCAAAAGGTTGAGCAGGGAAGCCAGTAATGAAGATGCAAAAAGTAAAGATAAAAGTAGTCAAAAAGACAGCACCAACAACCGCATTGGATGATGAATAGCGGTGATGGTTTTTCCTTGGGCGCTTTACTATAAATAACATTAAGTTGATAAGGTTTCTAAACAGCATACTTGCTACAACAATGGCAAATTGAGCCTTTAAACAAGTATAAAGGGCTGCTGAAAAATTGTCCATTTTAACATAGAGTGCCACTAGAGTGAGGATATTAGCCAGAACAAAATAGAAAATAAATAGGTTTACTTCCTTGAGAGCGTCCCTATTAGTGATATCTTCATATTCAATATGGTAGCGTCCTTGAAAACCTTGTCCAAACTGATACATCCACTTAGGAACTTCTTCGCCGGAGCTAACGGCACTCGCCAGTTTAAAATAGAGATAAATCGTACAGACTAAGAATAGGAAAAAAATAAAATAAAAAATCAAAGCAAATATAAAAAAGCCCATCGCTATTCTCCTTTTTAAACTATAATCCACATTTTGGATACACCTTTATTATAACACTTTATAGGGAAAACATCTGAGGATACTATTCATCAGATAAGATCAGACCTTAGCGATAATAAGCTTTTATAAAACATAAATATTGTCATTCAACATAGAAATTTTGGAGGAAAAACAAATGGGAATGATTGCTAATTATAGATATATCAATGATCAGTATTTACATCAAATGAAAAGTTTTAATGCTGAAGAAGATGATCAATTTGAGATAGTAGAGGAAGAAGAACTTCTACTTGATATAGATAAAATGTGGGATGTTCTTCATTTTGTGCTTACAGGTGTTGGCACTTCAAATCCTAGTGAAAATGATCCTTTGAGCGTGGCTGTTTTGGGTGTGACGCCACTTGAAAATGTCGCGGAATATATTGCCTATACAGAAAAAACAAAAGTAGCAGAAATTTATTCAGCATTGGAAAACTTTGATATGGAAGAAGCCATGGCGCATTTTAGTATGCAAGCTTGTAAAAAGGAAGATCTTTATCCTGATATTTGGGATTATGATGACGAAGAGGAAGAGATTAAAAAAGAAATTTGCGATTATTTCCAAGCAATGAAAGATTTTTACAATAAGATTTTAGAGCTCAATGGTAATGTCATGGTCACTATTTGTTAAAAGGTTTATCAAACGTTTCTAAAAGAATAAAACAGCTTGAGGCAAAAAATGGATAAAGAAGATTTACAAAAAGCATATCTTGACTTGGAAAAAGAAAGCTTTCCTTCTGGTAAAAGAATCAAATTTGTAGCTAATTTGGGTAGTTCCCAAGAAATCGCATATCATTATGAACTGATTTGCAAAGATTGGAATGAAGGTAGAAACCTGCATTTAGAAGGTAGCTTTGATAAACATGGAAGAGATGGATTAGAGTTTCTATTTGAACAGTTGGATGAAGTTAAAGATGAAAAACAAAGTGTACTGACTGCGTATCTTATAGCGGAAATCCTTTCTAAATCAAAGCATCGAGATTTTTATTGGTCGCTTTGTGACCAACTGATTCCTATTCTCATTTCATTTTTAGATATAAAGAATACTATTCTTCGTCAAAAGGTGGTCATAGCTTTAGGTTGGGTAGGAACAGAAAAAGAAATTGGTCTTTTGACAAGACAAATGCTAGGTGATGGAGATGCTTTTTGTCGTGCATGGTCTGCGACAAGTCTCATGCAACTGTCCTTTCATAGAGTAAAAGTAGAAATCATATCCAAAGAAGCAAAGACCAGTTTTATTCAAGCTATTACCGAAGAAAAAGACCTCTATGCTTGCGGTATGATGAAGAAGCAGCTCAAATATTATTTGGCAAGAGATGGATATCATCTTCTGCAGTAGAAAATATGGACCTTGAAAAAATAGAAAAGGCTCAAAAATCTGCTATTAGATTTCTAAGTAAGCATTAGACACCAATCATATAGAAACATTTGAGAGTTATTTGATAGATAAGTTTCTCCAGCTCTAAAACTACAAAGAAATATATTATCAATATCAGCCCCTGAAATGTATGAATGCTGTGGTCATCATTGTTTCTTTCTACATAGTAAGCCTGCAGTACACTGAAACTACAGGCTTTTGTCTTTTAAGTGGTATAATAGAAGAAAAACGAGAAGTATTTTATATATAAAGGGTTTCAAGATCCAATATTAATCGAGGATGGCATGAGATAAAAAAGATTTATTGGCATTATGGAAGGGAATAAACTGGGAAAATAATGATTCGGAGATCAATTTTCTAGGGCGATGTCTTAATAAAACCATAAATATTCATTTTACAGGCTATTGTGAACAGGATCTACTCTTGTTATCGGGTGATTTGATGTATAGGCTCTACAGAGACTTGGAGCAGCTAGATAAAAAAGCTCAAAAGGTTATTCAAGATAACTGGCCTGATGAAGCTATTTCAGAACTGGAATTAACTGAGCTAATCTTTGATAAAAGTGGTTCTGATGAGGAAACTTGGTACAGCGACATGCTTTAAATGAATAGGAGTCTATATTCTCATACTAGGTAAGAAAAAGGAGAAGTTTTATGAAATTCTTAAAAAATATTTTTGGTAGCAAGAAAGAAAAGGTAGAAGAAAAAACAAAAGTAGTCTTATCCATGCCTCTGTTTAAGGGAGAAGAGACTTATGACTTAAATACTCTTATCGAGGATTTGAAAAACTACTGGGGCCTTGATGTCTGTGAAGTGGATGAAGATGAAAACACATCAACATTTCAAATAAATGGGGACCTTGTCGCCCTAGCTTCTATGCCTTTCCCAATTCCTGCAAGTGAGTTTGATGATTTATATGCTTATTCTTATCTATGGAATAATGTTGAAAATGAAGCTAGAGAGCATACCAATCATGCCATTGTTTCAATCTTGTCTAAGACTCTTTCATCAGTAGAACAATATTCCCTACTGACCAAGGTCAATGCATCTATTTTGAGAACCTGTGAAAATGCTATTGGGATATATCAAGGCTCTGCAACCTTGTTATTACCTAAAAATCTTTATCTTGACTTTTCAGACTTTTTGAAAGAGGACAATCTGCCCCTTCAACTCTGGCTTTATATCGGGATTATCAATCAAGAGGATAAAAGTAGTGTCTACACCTATGGTATGAAAGAATTCGGTAAATCTGAAATCGAGATTATAGATTCTGCTATGGACAATGATGACTTATATTATTTCCTTTTGTCGATTCTTCAGTATATTCTGGAGGGTGATGTGATTCTAAATGATGGGGAGACCATTGGATTTTCAGAAGAGCAAAAAATCAAAATCACTGAGTCGAAGGCAGTCTATCTAGATGGAAATTCCTTGAAATTAGAAATCTAAACAATGATTTTGAATTTGTTGTCCAAGACTTAGACGAGGTTTGATATGAAAGGTCATAAGCGAAAAGATTACCTCTATCGGTATCTACTTTATCGGTTTGAAAAGGAAGCTTGCAAGAATAGTGGTCTTGAAGGCGTTAATCAAGAGACCAAAGAAAGAATCTGTCAGCAGGCAACAAAAACCACCAGACGAATTAGTGTATTTGTCGGTCTGGTCTATTTGATTCTGTTTTGCTTGATAATTATCTGGCTGAATGCGAATTGCTCCCAAAATCCATTCTTCCGATGGTACCAAGGCTACATAGAATCACTATTTCCATTGATCAATGGTGATTGGGGGAGTAGTTGGATTGAGAAAAAAGGGACGATTTTATGGATTGCTATCAAGGCCTTCCCTATATTTGTTCTTAATGGTGTACCCTTTCTTTTGCTTGTACTACTGATTGCAAATAGAACTTTAAAAAAGAAAATAAAGGCTGAATGTATCAACTAAGGAGAAAAAAGATGGGCAGAATGATTGCAATCGGGTCTCTAATTTTTCTTGGACTAGCGTTTTTGGGGATTGGACTCGGAATGTATTTCTTCCTCAAAAGACAGGTAGTGAATGGGAAATCCGTCTTAGACGAGCCAGTAAATGAGCAAACTCGTACAGATAAGATGGGGCTTAGCGAACTTCTAGTTTACTTGTCGATGATTGCGATTGCTGGCGTTTTTGTAGTACAAATCATGAGTAGGGGAGGAACTGGTAGTGCTATCTTGGCTAGAATTGTCATCCTACCACCAATTATGGCACTTTTTAATGCTAGAAAACGCACGGGCAAAGCTATGATTGCGCTTGTGGTTTCTTTTATGGTGGCATTATTTGTTATGATTGCATACGGTCAGATAGGGTTGCCACCTAAAGCACCAGAATTGATGATAGATGACAAGTCGATCACGCTAACACAAACAAGTGTGAGTGATCTTCTGAAAGAAGGTTTTGACATCTATATCAGGGAGGAGGATAGCTTTGGCGATGATTATGAAGCGGATATTTCTTCAGGGGAAATCAAGAAATACCAGGCTGATAAGAGTGTTTTTATCAAGAAAGGCTTCCGTCGAGATAGCAATGCTGTATCCCATTCTCAATATCTTCTTGGAAAAGATGGTTTAGTCCTTGGAAGTATTGGCTTATACGGAGATGAAACAAAAGAAACCGCCTTAGAGGATTGTAAAATTATCCAATTTAAGCTGGATGAAGATCGTATCAAAGCAGCAAAATCAAAAGCTATCTCTTATAAGCTGAATGGTGTAGATTTACTGACTAGAATTGAAGAAGGAGCTATGCGAACAACCTTTGGTGATAAATTATGGTCAGTTCCGCCTGCACATCCTGTCGATTCGACCCAACTATGGTATGGTATCCAGTGGAAAAGTCACAGTGACCACCTGTTTTGGAATGAGTATTTCTCCTTAATTCGCTTGGATGAAAACTACCATATGATAGATTTTGAGCTAGTTGGAGAAGTAGCGCGTGATGATTAGTGAAATAAAGACCTACTAAGTTTTTTTGATGTTATTCTATTTGTACTTTGGTCAGGATTAGTATATAATCTATCATAGAGTCATTTACCAACTAGGAGAAGAATCATGGAATTAAAAGATTTTACTGAAAAAGAACAGGACATGATAAAGCAGGGACTGACAACATCTGAAATTAGCGATAAGGAAACCGCTGCGAAAATCCTTGCCCTAGTACCTCAGGAATGGATCAAACGCATTCCCTTTTTCGTGCGAAAACACGCTACAACTCGAACGATAAAGCGTATTTCTATCGAACATCCAGAGCTCTACGCAGTTGCCAAGAGAAGTGTTGAGATTCCTGAGAAGGAAAGAGAAGAATTACGCCAAATCATTACAAATATTTTCCAAGAAAAAATGAATAAGCATAAAATCAAATAATATTCTTTTATAAAAAACAGTTGCTATAAGCCTGTCTTACAAAAATGTAAGATAGGCTTTTTAAATGTAAGATGAGTGTACGATTATGCGTAGAAATGTATGCTATACTCTATGTAGATCAAAAAGAGAGAGGTTTATTATGAAAAAATGGAATGCGACGCAGTTGAAGTATCTGATGGCGACAGTAATGGTTCTAGACCATATCCCTCATATTACCGGAATCGTTTCTCCTCTGTGGGAAGGTATCTTCCATGCTATGACCCGTTGTGTGGGAGTCTGGTTTGCCTATATGGCTATGGAAGGCTTCATCCATACTCGAAATCTGAAAAACTATCTTATCCGTCTCTGGTCTTGGGCGCTTTTCATGTTTGCTGGAAACAGCCTACTCAATGCCTTATTTGCGTCTAAAGGAGTAATGGTCAATAATAACATTTTCCTGACTCTGGCCATTGGTGTCACCATGCTTTGTGTTGGTTTTCCTAGAAAAGAGCTGGATCAAAAAGAGAAGTTGTGGCGTCGAATTGGAGTTGCTGGTATTCTGATATTTGGTTGTCTTTTTGCTGAAGGTGGTATTACCATGCTGCCATTTCTCTTGATTAGTTACTCTTGTCGAAATCGTAAGGGGTTGCGAAATCTCCTCTATACTCTCCTTTGGGCCTTCCTGTTAGTGACTTCCATCCAAATTTACGACACTTGGTACCAAACACTGGAAATGATGCTTTACAATTCTGACTGGCTCTTTATCACCGTATTTCCTTTTATGGCACTTTATAATGGACAGCGAGGAAAGGAAACCAGCTGGAATAAATATTTCTTTTATATTTTCTACCCAGCTCATCTATGGATTATAACCTTGATTGCTTATTTAGTTAAGTAGCAAAAAAGCAAATAGCAGTAATTTCTGTCTATTTGCTTTTCTTTTTATAAACTTCCTGTGAAACTAAAATTCTAGTTCACGGTTAATATTACCAACAATCACATTCATTCGTAATCCGAAGTGTTTACGATGATTTCGATAGGTTATTGAAAATATTTTAAACGTTTTACTTTGGCAAAGATGTTCTCAACCTTGATTCTCTCCTTAGATAGCGCATGGTTATAGAATCTATCTTCAAGAGTTAGTTTCTCAAGTTTACTTTGATTTCTTCGGACTTTGACTCATTTTGAAGACCTTCATATCGTTGCAATAGTTTACCGCAATATCCAAAGAAAAAATTCTCTCGTGGCTTGTTACAATCGCCTGAGCTTTCATAGCATGAAATTTCTTTTTACCAGAATAATTTGCTAGTTATTTTTTAGGACAATTGACTTTTACTTCCGTAACATCCACAATCACCGTATCCTCATAACTGAGAGGAGTTCTTGAAATCGTAAAACTACTTTGAATAAGAGTTGATTCAACCCACTACAGTTGACAAAGAGACAACAAAGAACTACCGATTGGTAATTCTAGTACTTGTACCTTTATTTATTGTCTAAAGAAAGACGACTTTCTTTGGACACATACATAATAACATCCCATAATATATTAGCCAAAATAAAACCTTTTAGTAAATAGTCTCCAAATTCAATTAAATACATTTTCTTTCCATCTGATTTATTTTGAAACGAAATCAACTGATTATTATAGTCATAATTATAATCTCTATGATCAATACTGTTTCTAATTTCATTGTCAAAAACAGAAT
>NZ_RJPH01000018.1:0-18578 GCF_003944205.1 Streptococcus oralis subsp. dentisani | reverse complement strand
GTATTAATTCTGGAATTCTCCATTCCCCACCCCGAATCTCCTGCAATTCTGTTTCTGTTACTTCTTTAAATTGTTCCAACTTTACTGTATTTTTCATAATGAAATCTCCTGTATTGTTTTTCTTGTAAGTTATCTTACAAATCTATTATACAAAATGAAGATCACTTAAGAAAAATTTCTTCTCAACTGTACTTTTTTACACCTGAAATGCACCTTTTGAAGAAAAAAGCTGGGAAATAATCCCAGCTTTTTCTTTAATGTACTGATCCCAGCAGGATTCGAACCTGCGACCGTTCGCTTAGAAGGCGAATGCTCTATCCAGCTGAGCTATGAGACCTAACATGACCATTCTATCAAAAAACAAGAAGTAAGTCAATCTTCTATTTATGATAAGGGGATCCCTGCTGAATGGTAAAAGCACGATAAATTTGTTCAACAAGAACTAATCTCATTAACTGATGTGGCAAGGTCAAACGTCCAAAACTAACAGAAAGATTCGCTCGATACTTCACAGCAGGGGATAGTCCCAGACTTCCACCAATAATAAATGTAAGGGTAGAAAATCCCTTTATAGAAGCCTGTTCCAGCTGTCTACTGAATTCTTCTGAGGAGAAAATTTTTCCTTCAATTGCTAACACAACTACAAAATCTCTTTCTCCAATTTTAGAAAGAATTCGATTTCCCTCTATTTCTAATATTTTGTGATTTTCTGACTCACTTGCCTTATCTGGAGTTTTTTCATCGGCTAATTCAATAATTTCTACAGTAGCAAAACGAGAAATTCGTTTAGTATATTCAGCAATGCCATCTTTAAGATATTTTTCCTTCAGTTTTCCAACTGTTATAATTTTTATTTTCATTCTTCTATTCTAACATATCCACACTTCATTTCACATCTTATTCACAAAAAAAACTCTAGAAAAACAAGTAAATTCACAGAATAACGTAAGTTATCCACAACTTGTGTAAAACTTTTACCTTTAAGCTTGAATTAAGTTAATAGATTTATACTTTAATCAAATAAAAAACAAACGGAGGCGTTTATGAAACACTTACAAAAATTTTACAAAAAAGGAGTTACCTTTCTTATCATCATTCTGATAGGATTTTTGAGTGGTGCCCTGGGAAGTTTTGTGACACTGCAACTTTATCAAAAACAAGTAAGTCAAGCCGCAAATAACACTACAAACACTGTTACTCAGACTTCCTACAAAAATGAAAATGCAACAACTCAGGCCGTTAACAAGGTAAAAGATGCCGTTGTGTCGGTCATCACTTATTCAGCAAATCGGCAAAATAGTGTTTTTGGAAATGACGAGACAGATACGGATACCGACTCTCAGCAAGTAGCAAGTGAAGGTTCCGGTGTTATTTACAAAAAGAATGGGAAAGATGCCTATCTTGTGACAAATACCCACGTTATTAAAGGAGCTTCAAAAGTTGATATCCGTTTAGCAGACGGTACAAAAGTTCCTGGTGAAATTGTCGGTTCTGATACGTTCTCTGATATTGCTGTCGTAAAAATTTCTTCAGAAAAAGTCACAACCGTAGCAGAATTTGGAGATTCGAGCAAACTAAATGTTGGTGAGACTGCAATCGCAATTGGTAGTCCTCTAGGATCCGAATATGCCAATACAGTTACCCAAGGAATCATTTCAAGTCTCAATCGAAATGTCTCTCTAAAATCTCAAGATGGTCAAGCCATTTCTACAAAAGCTATTCAGACAGATACTGCCATTAACCCTGGTAACTCTGGTGGTCCACTTATAAACATTCAAGGCCAAGTTATCGGGATTACATCAAGTAAAATTGCAAGTAATGGTGGAACCTCTGTCGAAGGTCTTGGTTTTGCAATCCCATCAAATGATGCTCAAAATATTATTAAACAGCTTGAAAGTGACGGTAAAGTGACTCGCCCTGCTCTTGGAATTCAAATGGTTAATTTAGCTAATATCGGAACTAGTGATCTTAGAAAACTCAATATTCCAAGTAGCGTAACTTCTGGTGTTGTGGTAAAATCTGTTCAAAGTAATATGCCTGCATCTGGTCACCTTGAAAAATATGACGTTATTACCAAAGTTGATGACAAGGATATTTCTTCGTCAACAGATTTACAGAGTGCTCTTTACAACCATTCTATCGGAGACACCATTAAAATCACCTACTATCGAAATGGGAAAGAGGAGACTACAACTGTTAAGCTAGATAAAAGTACAAGTGATTTAGAATCTTAATTGACATCAGTGTAAAGAAAACTTTACATATAATAAAAGATATGTTAGTGTAGAATCATGGAAAAATTTGAAATGATTTCTATCTCGGAAATACAAAAAAATCCCTATCAACCTCGAAAAGAATTTAATGCAGATAAACTAAGAGAATTGGCTGAGTCAATCAAAGAAAATGGGGTCATCCAACCCATCATCGTTCGTCAATCTCCTGTAATTGGTTATGAAATCCTTGCAGGAGAGAGACGATATCGGGCTTCTCTCTTGGCTGGTCTCACTTCTATTCCAGCCGTTGTGAAACACCTCTCAGATCAGGAAATGATGATTCAGTCTATCATTGAGAATTTACAGAGAGAAAACTTGAATCCGGTTGAAGAGGCACGCGCCTACGAATCTTTGGTAGAAAAAGGATTTACTCACACTGAGATAGCAGATAAAATGGGAAAATCTCGTCCTTATATCACTAATTTTATTCGTTTGCTTTCCCTACCAGAGCACATCTTATCTGAAGTAGAAAATGGAAAAATTTCTCAAGCTCATGCACGCTCACTAGTTGGTTTGAATAAAGAGCAGCAAGACTATTTTTTTCAACTAATTAAAAATGAAGACATCTCTGTGAGAAAGTTAGAAACACTGCTGACAGAGAAAAAACAAAAGAAGCAGAAAAAAAGTGATTCTTTCATCAAAGATGAGGAAGATAAATTAAAAAAACTACTTGGATTAAATGTAGAAATTAAACTTTCTAAAAAAGATACTGGAAAGGTTATTATTTCTTTTTCAAGCCAAGAAGAATATGACAGAATTATCAACAGCCTGAAATAAGGCTGTTCTTTTATTTTTTCAACTCACAAATTTATCCACTAATTTTTCTAGCAAAAAACCAAGGAATTCAAAGAATTCCTCACTTATCCCCAACCTGTGGATAAAAAATATAAACATTGTGGATTCTTTTCCACAGATTGTGGAAAAATGCTAGCATCTATGGTAAAATAAGTCTAACAGTAAACCTTTTTACATCAAATATAGCAAAGGAGGGGATAATTGGTGAAAGAAAAACAATTTTGGAATCAAATCTTGGAATTGGCTCAAGAAAGATTAACACGTTCTATGTACGATTTCTATGCCACACCTGCTGAACTCATAAAAGTGGAGGGAAATGTAGCTACTATCTTTTTACCTAGACCTGAAATGGAAATGGTTTGGAAAAAACAGCTCAAGGATATCATTGTGGCTGCTGGTTTTGAAGTTTACGATACTGAAATAAAAACTCAATTTGTCTTAACAAAGCCTGAAGAAGAATCTTCAACCTATGTCATGAATTCTGAAAATAGCAATCATTATGTTGCTTCACAGGCCAATCTTGCTATTCCATATTCTGAAACAGGATTAAAGGAAAAATATACCTTTGATAACTTTATTCAAGGAGATGGGAATATCTGGGCTAAGTCTGCTGCTCTGGCTGTTTCCGAAGACCTCGCATTGACTTATAATCCCCTTTTCATTTATGGTGGTCCTGGACTAGGGAAAACCCATTTACTGAATGCTATCGGAAATGAAATTCTAAAAAATATTCCTGAAGCTCGGGTTAAGTATATTCCTGCTGAAAGTTTTATCAACGACTTTCTTGAGCATCTGAGGCTCGGGGAAATGGAAAAATTTAAAAAAACTTACCGAAGCCTTGATCTCTTACTGATTGATGATATCCAATCTCTCAGTGGAAAAAAGGTTGCAACTCAAGAAGAGTTTTTCAATACTTTCAACGCTCTTCATAGCAATCAAAAACAAATCGTTCTGACTAGTGACCGAAGTCCTAAACACTTAGAAGGACTTGAAGAAAGACTTGTCACGCGCTTTAGCTGGGGATTGACTCAAAATATCACCCCTCCTGACTTTGAGACACGTATCGCCATTCTTCAAAGTAAAACGGAACATTTAAACTACCATTTCCAGAGTGATACCCTAGAATATCTGGCTGGTCAATTTGATTCAAATGTTCGAGAATTGGAAGGAGCAATTAACGATATCACTCTAATTGCCAGAGTAAAGAAGATTAAAGACATCACTATTGATATTGCTGCAGAGGCTATTAGAGCTCGCAAACAAGATGTTAGCCAACTGCTAGTCATTCCAATTGACAAAATCCAAACTGAAGTTGGTAATTTTTATGGAGTGAGTGTCAAAGAAATGAAGGGGACGAGACGAGTTCAGAATATCGTTTTGGCGCGTCAAGTAGCCATGTATCTAGCTAGAGAACTGACAGATAATAGTCTTCCAAAAATTGGAAAAGAATTCGGAGGAAAGGATCACACCACCGTTATTCATGCCCATGCTAAAATTAAATCCTTGATTGACGAAGACGATAATTTACGCTTAGAAATCGAAGCAATCAAAAAGAAAATTAAATAATTTGTGGATAACTTTTCCTTTTCTATCTTTTTTATCCACATTTTTTAAACAAGCTTAAAAGTCTGAAATTACTAAATAGAAATCAGTTTTCCACAGAATTCACACACTCTATTATTTCTATTATCCTTCTAATATTAAAAAATAAATAAAGGAGAATCCATGATTCATTTTTCAATTAATAAAAATTTATTTCTACAAGCCTTGAATACCACAAAGCGAGCAATTAGCTCAAAAAATGCTATTCCTATTTTATCAACTATCAAAATTGATGTTACCAATGAAGGCATTACTTTGATTGGTTCCAATGGTCAAATTTCCATTGAAAATTTCATTTCTCAAAAAAATGAAGATGCTGGTCTTTTGATTACTTCCTTAGGTTCGATTCTTCTTGAAGCTTCTTTCTTTATCAATGTTGTATCTAGTCTTCCAGATGTAACGCTTGATTTCAAAGAGATTGAACAAAAACAAATTGTCTTAACAAGTGGTAAATCAGAAATCACCCTAAAAGGAAAAGATAGCGAACAATATCCTCGTATCCAAGAAATTTCAGCAAGCACTCCTTTGGTTCTTGAAACCAAACTACTCAAGAAAATTATCAATGAAACAGCTTTTGCTGCAAGTACGCAAGAAAGTCGTCCAATCTTAACAGGTGTCCACTTCGTATTGAGCCAAAATAAAGAACTAAAAACAGTTGCGACAGACTCTCATCGCCTTAGCCAGAAAAAATTGACTCTTGAAAAAAATGGTGATGATTTCGATGTGGTGATTCCTAGTCGCTCCCTACGCGAATTTTCAGCTGTATTTACGGATGATATTGAAACTGTGGAGATTTTCTTTGCAAATAATCAAATCCTCTTTAGAAGCGAAAATATTAGTTTCTATACTCGTCTACTAGAAGGTAATTATCCTGATACAGATCGCTTGATTCCAACAGACTTTAACACTACAATTACTTTTGATGTGGTTAATTTGCGTCAATCTATGGAGCGTGCACGTCTCTTATCAAGTGCAACTCAAAATGGTACTGTGAAACTTGAAATTAAAGGTGGAGTTGTTAGCGCCCATGTTCACTCTCCAGAAGTTGGTAAAGTAAACGAAGAAATCGATACGGAGCAGGTGACTGGTGATGATTTGACCATTAGTTTCAACCCAACTTACTTGATTGATTCCCTCAAGGCTTTAAATAGCGAAAAGGTAACTATTAGCTTTATCTCAGCTGTTCGTCCATTTACTCTTGTGCCAGCAGATACTGACGAAGACTTCATGCAGCTCATTACACCAGTTCGTACAAATTAAGTGAAAGAGGTTGAGCCTAGCTCGCCTCTTTTATGATATAATCGAAAAAGAAAAGGAGAGTAGTATGTATCAAGTTGGAAATTTTGTTGAGATGAAAAAGCCCCATGCTTGTACAATCAAGTCAACAGGAAAAAAAGCTAATCGTTGGGAAATTACACGTGTAGGGGCAGATATCAAAATCAAATGTAGCAATTGCGACCACCTTGTCATGATGAGTCGCCATGATTTTGAACGAAAAATGAATAATATTATTGACTAAGAACCCTTAGTTAGAGAGTTAGCAAGTTTTCCCTTTTTGTGTTATAATGTTAGGGATTGAAATGAGAACGGAGAATGAGAAACTATGGCTTTAACAGCAGGTATCGTTGGTTTGCCAAACGTTGGTAAATCAACCCTTTTTAATGCAATTACAAAAGCAGGAGCAGAGGCAGCAAACTACCCATTTGCGACTATTGATCCAAACGTTGGAATGGTGGAAGTTCCGGATGAACGCCTACAAAAACTAACGGAAATGATTACACCTAAAAAGACAGTTCCAACAACTTTTGAATTTACGGACATTGCAGGGATTGTAAAAGGAGCATCAAAAGGGGAAGGACTAGGGAATAAATTCTTGGCCAACATCCGTGAAGTGGATGCTATTGTTCATGTGGTTCGTGCATTTGATGATGAAAATGTCATGCGTGAACAAGGACGTGAAGATGCCTTTGTGGATCCACTTGCAGATATTGATACCATTAACCTGGAGTTGATTCTTGCTGATTTAGAATCAGTTAATAAACGCTATGCGCGTGTAGAAAAGATGGCACGTACGCAAAAAGATAAGGAATCTGTGGCAGAATTCAATGTTCTTCAAAAAATTAAACCAGTCCTTGAAGATGGAAAATCAGCACGTACCATTGAATTCACAGATGAAGAACAAAAAGTAGTCAAAGGGCTTTTCCTTTTGACGACTAAACCAGTTCTTTATGTTGCTAATGTGGATGAAGATGTGGTTTCAGATCCAGACTCTATCGACTATGTCAAACAAATTCGAGAATTTGCAGCGACAGAAAATGCTGAAGTAGTAGTTATTTCTGCGCGTGCTGAGGAAGAAATTTCTGAGTTAGATGATGAGGATAAACAAGAGTTTCTTGAAGCACTTGGTTTGACTGAATCAGGCGTTGACAAGTTGACTCGAGCTGCTTACCACTTGCTTGGACTTGGAACTTACTTTACAGCTGGTGAAAAAGAAGTCCGTGCTTGGACCTTTAAGCGTGGTATGAAAGCTCCTCAAGCGGCCGGTATTATCCACTCAGACTTTGAAAAAGGCTTTATTCGTGCAGTAACCATGTCATATGAGGATCTAGTGAAATACGGATCTGAAAAAGCTGTAAAAGAAGCTGGACGCTTGCGTGAAGAAGGAAAAGAATATATCGTTCAAGATGGCGATATCATGGAATTCCGCTTTAATGTCTAATAACATTTAACAAATAGTGTCAATTAGGTTGGAAAAAAATTCCAACCCTTTTGGCTTTTGAAAGGAAAATAAATGACTAAATTACTTGTAGGATTGGGAAATCCAGGGGATAAATATTTTGAAACCAAGCACAATGTTGGCTTTATGTTGATTGACCAATTAGCTAAAAAAAAAAATGTCACTTTTACACACGATAAGATATTTCAAGCTGACCTAGCATCTTTTTTCTTCAATGGAGAAAAAATTTATCTGGTCAAACCAACTACTTTTATGAATGAAAGTGGAAAAGCAGTTCATGCTTTATTGACTTACTATGGTTTGGATATTGAAGATTTACTCGTTATTTACGACGATCTTGACATGGAAGTCGGGAAAATTCGTTTAAGAACAAAGGGCTCAGCAGGTGGTCATAATGGTATCAAGTCTATTATTCAACATATAGGGACTCAGGTCTTCAACCGTGTTAAAATAGGTATTGGCAGACCTAAAAAAGGTATGTCAGTTGTTCACCATGTTTTAAGTAAGTTTGATCAGGATGACTATGTAGGTATTTTACAGTCAATTGACAAGGTTGACGATTCTGTAAACTACTATTTACAAGAGAAAAACTTTGAGAAAACGATGCAGAGGTATAACGGCTAAATGGTGACTTTATTAGATTTATTCTCAGAAAATGATCAGATAAAAAAATGGCATCAAAATCTTACAGATAAGAAAAGACAACTAATACTAGGTTTGTCAACTTCTACCAAGGCTCTTGCAATTGCAAGTAGTCTAGAAAAAGAAAATAAGATTGTGCTGCTGACATCGACTTATGGAGAAGCAGAAAGAATTATCAGTGATCTTCTTTCTATCTTAGGAGAGGAATTTGTCTATCCATTTTTGGTAGATGACTCTCCTATGGTAGAGTTTTTGATGTCTTCACAAGAAAAAATCATTTCGCGAGTTGAAGCCTTGCGTTTTTTAACTGATTCATCCAAGAAAGGGATTTTAGTTTGTAATATAGCAGCAAGTCGCTTGATTTTACCTTCTCCGACTAGATTTAAAGAAAGTATTATAAGGATTGCAGTTGGTGAAGAATATGACCAACATGACCTTCTTCACAAATTAAAGGAAATCGGTTATAGAAAAGTTACTCAAGTACAGACCCAAGGGGAGTTTAGTATTCGAGGAGATATTTTAGATATTTTTGAGATGTCTCAGTTAGAATCTTTCCGAATCGAGTTTTTTGGTGATGAAGTAGATGGAATTCGGACTTTTGAAGTAGAAACACAATTATCAAAAGAAAATCAGACAGAACTCACTATCTTTCCAGCTAGTGACATGCTTTTAAAAGAAAGGGACTATTTAAGAGGTCAGTCAGCTTTAGAAAAGCAAATTTCGAAGACCTTATCAGCAATTTTAAAATCATACTTGGAAGAGATTTTGTCAAGTTTTCATCAAAAACAAGTACATTCAGATAGTCGAAAGTTTTTATCTTTATGTTACGATAAAACATGGACTATATTTGATTATATTGAAAAAGATACACCAGTATTCTTTGATGATTATCAAAAATTAATGAATCAGTATGAAACCTTTGAAAGAGAGTTAGCGCAATACTTTACAGAAGATTTACAGAATGGTAAATCATTTTCTGATATGCAGTATTTTGCAGATACAGAGCAAACCTATAAAAAACAAAGTCCAGTTACCTTTTTCTCCAATCTCCAAAAAGGATTAGGAAATCTCAAGTTTGATCACATTTATCAATTTAATCAATTTCCCATGCAGGAGTTTTTCAATCAATTTTCTTTTCTTAAAGAAGAAATTGAGCGATATAAAAAAATGGACTACACCATTGTTTTGCAGTCCAGCAATTCAATGGGAAGTAAAAAATTGGAGGATGTTTTAGAGGAATATCAGATCAAATTGGATTCCAGAGATCAGTCAAGTATCTGTAAAGAATCTGTAAACTTGATCGAAGGTAATCTAAGACATGGTTTTCATTTTGTAGATGAAAAAATTCTCCTGATTACTGAACATGAGATTTTTCAAAAGAAATTAAAACGTCGTTTTAGAAGACAACATGCGTCAAATGCAGAGCGATTAAAAGATTATAATGAACTTGAAAAAGGGGACTACGTTGTTCACCATATCCATGGAATTGGTCAATATCTAGGAATCGAAACAATTGAAATCAAAGGCATTCACCGAGATTATGTCAGTGTTCAATACCAAAATGGGGATCAAATCTCCATCCCAGTTGAGCAAATTCAATTACTGTCCAAATATGTTTCAAGTGATGGGAAACCTCCTAAACTCAATAAATTAAATGACGGTCATTTCAAAAAGGCCAAGCAAAAAGTTAAGAACCAGGTAGAGGATATAGCTGACGATTTAATCAAGCTTTATTCTGAGCGTAGTCAGTTGAAGGGTTTTGCTTTCTCAGCTGATGATGATGATCAACATGCTTTTGATGATGCCTTCCCTTATGTTGAAACGGATGATCAACTTCGTAGTATTGAGGAAATTAAGAGAGATATGCAAGATTCTCATCCCATGGATCGACTTCTGGTTGGAGATGTTGGTTTTGGGAAGACTGAGGTTGCAATGCGTGCAGCCTTTAAGGCGGTCAATGATCATAAACAAGTTGTCGTTCTAGTTCCAACGACGGTTTTAGCACAACAACACTATACGAATTTTAAGGAACGATTTCAAAATTTTGCAGTTAATATTGATGTGCTGAGTCGCTTTAGAAGTAAAAAAGAGCAGGCAGAGACACTTGAAAAATTAAAGAATGGTCAAGTTGATATTTTGATTGGAACCCATCGTGTTTTGTCTAAAGATGTTGTGTTTTCAGATTTGGGATTGATGATTATTGATGAGGAGCAACGATTTGGTGTCAAGCATAAGGAAACTTTGAAAGAACTGAAAAAACAAGTAGATGTTCTAACCTTGACTGCAACACCAATCCCTCGTACTCTCCACATGTCTATGCTGGGAATCAGAGATTTGTCTGTTATTGAAACTCCTCCAACCAATCGCTATCCGGTTCAAACCTATGTTTTAGAAAAGAATGACAGTGTGATTCGTGATGCTGTCTTGCGTGAAATGGAGCGTGGAGGTCAAGTTTACTATCTTTACAATAAAGTTGACACGATTGACCAGAAGGTTTCAGAATTACAGGAGTTGATTCCAGAGGCTTCAATTGGTTATGTTCATGGGCAAATGAGTGAGATTCAGTTAGAAAATACTCTACTGGATTTTATTGAAGGACAATATGATATTTTGGTGACGACTACTATTATTGAAACAGGAGTTGACATTCCGAACGCCAATACCTTATTTATTGAAAATGCAGATCATATGGGCTTGTCAACCTTGTATCAGTTAAGAGGAAGAGTTGGTCGTAGCAATCGCATTGCTTATGCCTATCTCATGTATCGTCCAGAAAAATCAATCAGTGAAATCTCTGAAAAGAGATTAGAAGCAATCAAAGGATTTACAGAATTGGGCTCTGGATTTAAGATTGCGATGCGAGATCTTTCAATTCGTGGTGCAGGAAATCTCCTAGGAAAATCGCAGTCTGGTTTCATTGATTCTGTTGGTTTTGAATTGTATTCGCAGTTACTAGAGGAAGCTATCGCTAAACGTAACGGCAATGGGAATACAAGAACTAAAGGAAATGCTGAGTTGATTTTACAAATTGATGCTTATCTTCCTGATACTTATATTTCTGACCAACGACATAAGATTGAAATTTACAAGAAAATTCGTCGAATTGACAACCGTGTCAACTATGAAGAACTACAAGAAGAATTGATGGATCGCTTTGGAGAATATCCAGACGTAGTAGCCTATCTTTTAGAGATTGGTTTGGTCAAATCTTACTTGGACAAGGTCTTTGTTCAACGTGTGGAAAGAAAAGATAATAAAATTACAATTCAATTTGAAAAAGTCACTCAACGATTGTTCTTGGCTCAAGATTATTTTAAAGCCTTATCCGCAACGAACCTAAAAGCAGCGATAGCTGAGAATAAGGGATTAATGGAAGTTGTATTTGATGTCCGAAACAAGAAGGATTATGAAATTTTAGAAGGTTTGCTGATTTTTGGAGAAAGTTTATTAGAGATAAAAGAATCAAAGGAAGCAAATCCCATTTGACATTTTTCTTCTATAAAAAGGATAAAAATGGTACAATAATAATTTGAGGTAATAAAAATGAGATTAGACAAGTATTTAAAAGTATCACGAATTATTAAGCGTCGCACAGTCGCAAAAGAAGTAGCAGATAAAGGTAGAATCAAGGTGAATGGAATCTTGGCCAAAAGTTCAACGGATTTGAAAGTTGATGACCAAGTTGAAATTCGCTTTGGAAATAAGTTGTTGCTTGTTAAAGTACTAGAGATGAAAGATAGTACAAAAAAAGAAGATGCAGCAGGCATGTATGAAATTCTCAGTGAAACACGGGTAGAAGAAAATGTCTAAAAATATTGTACAGATGAATAATTCTTTTATTCAAAATGAACACCAACGTCGTCGTTACCTGATGAAGGAAAGACAAAAAAGAAATCGCTTTATGGGTTGGGTTCTTATTTTGATGATTTTATTGTTTATTTTACCGACTTATAATCTGGCCCAAAGCTATAATCAGTTGTTGCAACGTCGTCAGCAATTGACAGAGTTGAAAGAACAATACCGAACTCTTAGTGATGAAAAGGATAAGGAATCTGCTTTTGCTGCGAAGTTGAAAGATGAAGACTATGTAGCAAAATATGCACGTGCCAAGTACTATTACTCAAAGAAACGAGAAGCAATTTACACGATTCCTGATTTGCTTCCGAGGTAATGTCATGGAAAATTTATTAGAAGTTGTTGAGCAATTTTTAAGTTTATCAGATGAAAAATTAGAGGAATTGGCAGCTAAAAACCATTTATTACGATTACAAGAAGAAAGGGAAGAGAAGAATGCGTAAGTTCTTAGTAGTGTTATCACTACTATCTGTTTTTATCATAACTTCAAGAGTAGTTAGCACAGAAAAACAGCTCCCTTACTCTTCACAAGAAATTTATTATCTAACTGAGTCTGATTATGGATTCTACTATAAAGAACCCCTTGAATCGCCAATGGTTTATGGAGAAGCAGCTGTCTATGCTAATGAAGATCTTGTAAAGGAGTCTGGAAAATTGACTTCTGGAACCACTTTTAAAATCGTAGAATGGCGTTTGAATAGACAAGGTATTCCTGTTTTTAAATTAAACAATCATCAGTTTATCGTTGCAGATAAGCGTTTAATCTATGATCAAAGTCAAGTTCAAACTCAAAATAGACAAGTATGGTTGGAACCGGGGTTTGTTATTTATAACAGTCCTTATGGTGCTAAAGAAATTTCTTCATCCCTCTCTCCCTATCAACGCGTAACAGTAGATAGAACCCTCTTTGCTGAGGGACAAGAATTTCTTCATATTGATCAAGTTGGGTGGGTATCAAAAGAGTTCGTTTCAGAAGAGGACAATCGTATCCAGAAGGTTCAAGAAGTCTTGTCAAACAACTATCAGAATGAAAATTATTCTATTTATGTTAAACAACTGAGTACAGGTAAAGAGGCTGGGGTGAATGAAGACAGCAAACTCTATGCAGCTAGCATCTTGAAACTAGCCTATCTTTATTATGCTCAAGATAAGATAAATCAAGGTGACTATACGCTGGACAGTAGCTTCAAGTATGTCTCAGAAGTGAATAATTTCCCTGGATCCTATAAACCAGAAGGTAGTGGTAGTTTACCTAAAACAGGAGACAACAAAGACTACAGTCTCCAACAATTAATTACCAAGGTAACAAAGGAGTCTGACAATGTTGCTCATAATATTTTAGGTTATTATGTGACCAATCAATCTGACGGGGCTTTTAAAGAAAAAATGTCCACCATTATGGGTGAAGATTGGGATGTGAATGATAAATTAACTTCTTCAAAAATGGCTGGAAAGGTCATGGAAGCTATTTATAATCAGAATGGTTTTGTTTTAGAGTCTCTAAGCAAGACGAATTTTGATAACCAACGAATTGCGAAAGGTGTTTCGGTTAAGGTAGCTCACAAAATCGGAGATGCTGACGAGTTTAAACACGATACTGCCATTGTATTTACAGACTCACCTTTCGTTCTCTCTATTTTCACTAAAAATTCTGATTATGACACCATTGCTAAGATAGCTAAGGATGTCTATGAGGTTCTAAAATGAGGGAGCAGGATTTTTTAAATCATTTTCTCAGAAAAGAGTATTTCAAAAAACATTCTAAAATCGTATTAGCTCTGTCTGGCGGACTGGATTCGATGTTTTTATTCCATCTATTGTCCACTTATCAAAAAGAGTTGGGAATTGAGGTGATTTTAGCACATGTCAATCACAAGCAGAGAAGGGAGTCTGATTGGGAGGAAAATGAACTAAGGAAGTTAGCTGATGTAGCTGGACTTCCTATTTATATCACAAGTTTTTCAGGAGACTTTTCAGAGGCGCGTGCTCGGGAGTTTCGTTATGATTTTTTTAGGAAAATCATGAAAGAGGTTGGAGCGACAGCCTTGGTCACTGCCCACCATGCAGATGATCAGGTTGAAACGATTTTGATGCGGTTCATTCGCGGAAGTCGACTACGTCATCTAACAGGAATAAAAGAAAGTCAAGTAGTTGATGATATCGAAATCATCCGTCCCTTGTTGCATTTTCATAAAAAGGATTTTCCACCAATTGTTCATTTCGAAGATCAATCAAATCGTGAGAATGCCTATTTTCGAAATCGTATTCGAAATAGGTATTTACCAGAGCTTGAAAAAGAAAATCCTCGTCTTAAATCCGCTCTTTTAGATTTAGGAAGGGAAATTTCAGATTACCAAGTAGCCATAATGGAGCTCTCTGAACAGATTGATGTGGAAGATTTGAATGAGCTCTTTTCATACTCACAACAAACTCAAGGGGTTTTACTGCAGAACTATCTTAATCAATTCCCAGACTTAAATCTTACGAAGGCTCAGTTTGCCGAAGTTCGACAGATTTTAGCAACTAAAAGCCAGTATCGTCATTCTCTTAAAAATGGCTATGAATTGATAAAAGAGTATCAATATTTTCGAGTTTGTAAAATCAGTCCTCAGGCCGATGAAAAGGAAGATGAACTTGTGTTATACTATCAAAATCAAGTTCGATATATGGGCTATTTATTTTCCTTTGGTATCCCTATTGAAGGGGATTCTGTTCAAAAAGTAACGGTTTCACGAGAAACACCTGTACATATTAGGTGTCGAAAAACTGGCGATGTTCTTATCCTGAATGGGCATCGAAAGAAACTGAGACGTTTGTTTATAGATTTGAAAATTCCTATTGAAAAACGAAAAATAACCCCTATTATTGAGCAATTTGGAGAAATTGTCTCAATTTTGGGAATTGCTATCAGTGATTTGAGTAAAAACACGAAAAATGATATAATGAACACTGTACTTTATATAGAAAAAATAGATAGGTAAAAAGATGTTAGAACACGATATAAAAAAAATCCTCGTTTCACATGATGAAATTACAGAAGCAGCTAAAAAGCTAGGTGAGCAGCTAACCAAAGACTATGAGGGGAAAAATCCAATTCTTATTGGAATTTTGAAAGGATCAATTCCTTTTATGGCTGAATTGGTCAAACATATTGATACGCATATTGAGATGGACTTCATGATGGTATCTAGCTACCATGGTGGAACAGCAAGTAGTGGTGTGATCAATATCAAGCAAGACGTGACTCAAGATATCAAGGGAAGACATATTCTATTTGTAGAAGATATCATCGATACAGGTCAAACTTTGAAGAATTTGAAAGATATGTTTATTGCAAGAGAAGCAGCTTCGGTTAAAATTGCGACTTTGTTGGACAAACCAGAGGGACGTGTTGTTGAAATTGAGGCAGATTATACTTGCTTTACTATTCCAAATGAGTTTGTAGTAGGATATGGTTTGGACTACAAAGAAAATTATCGTAACCTTCCTTATGTTGGAGTATTGAAAGAAGAAGTTTATTCAAATTAGAAAGAGCATTCTTTAATGAAAAAACAAAATAATGGTTTAGTTAGAAATCCATTTCTATACTTGTTAATTATCTTCTTCCTAGTGACAGGATTCCAGTATTTTTACTCTGGAAATACTGCTGGACGAAGCGAAAAAATTAACTATACAGAATTGGTAAAAGAAATTACAGCAGACAATGTAAAAGAATTGACCTATCAGCCAAATGGTAGCATCATTGAGGTGTCTGGTGTTTATAAAAATCCTAAGACTAGTAAAGAAGAAACAGGGATTCAATTTTTCACTCCTACTGCTACAAAAGTAGAAAGATTCTCAAGTACCATTCTTCCGTCGGATTCAACAGTTTCAGAATTGCAAAAACTTGCTTCTGAACATCAGTCTGAGGTAACGGTTAAACATGAGAGTTCAAGTGGTATGTGGATCAATATCCTTGTCTCTGTTGTGCCATTTGCTATTCTCTTCTTCTTCCTCTTTTCTATGATGGGAAATATGGGAGGAAATAATAGTAGAAATCCAATGAGTTTTGGACGTAGCAAGGCTAAGGCTGCTAACAAAGAAGATATCAAGGTACGATTCTCAGATGTTGCGGGTGCCGAGGAAGAAAAACAAGAATTAGTCGAAGTTGTTGAATTCCTAAAAGATCCAAAACGATTTACAAAGCTTGGTGCGCGTATTCCTGCGGGTGTTCTTTTGGAGGGGCCTCCCGGGACAGGTAAAACCTTACTTGCTAAGGCAGTTGCTGGAGAAGCAGGAGTTCCATTCTTTAGCATCTCAGGATCTGACTTTGTAGAAATGTTTGTCGGAGTTGGTGCAAGCCGTGTTCGTTCTCTTTTTGAGGATGCAAAAAAAGCAGCACCAGCCATCATCTTTATCGATGAAATTGATGCTGTTGGTCGCCAACGTGGTATCGGCCTCGGTGGAGGAAATGATGAACGTGAGCAAACCTTGAACCAACTCTTAATTGAAATGGATGGTTTTGAGGGAAATGAAGGAATTATCGTCATCGCTGCAACAAACCGTTCAGATGTCCTTGATCCTGCTCTACTACGCCCGGGACGTTTTGATAGAAAAGTCTTGGTTGGTCGTCCTGATGTTAAAGGTCGTGAAGCAATCTTGAAAGTTCACGCTAAAAATAAACCTCTGGCAGACGATGTTGATTTGAAATTAGTTGCCCAACAAACCCCAGGTTTTGTGGGAGCTGACTTGGAAAATGTTCTAAATGAGGCAGCCTTGGTTGCAGCCCGTCGCAACAAGTCAGTCATTGATGCTTCAGATATTGATGAGGCAGAGGACAGAGTGATTGCTGGACCATCTAAGAAAGATAAAACAGTATCACAAAGAGAACGTGAATTGGTTGCCTACCATGAGGCTGGACATACCATTGTTGGTTTAGTCTTGTCAAATGCTCGTGTTGTTCATAAAGTGACCATCGTGCCACGTGGACGTGCAGGCGGATACATGATTGCACTTCCTAAAGAAGACCAAATGCTTCTTTCTAAAGAAGATATGAAAGAGCAATTGGCAGGTTTGATGGGTGGTCGTGTAGCTGAAGAGATTATCTTTAATGTCCAAACTACAGGAGCTTCCAATGATTTTGAACAAGCTACACAGATGGCGCGTGCAATGGTTACTGAATACGGTATGAGTGAAAAACTTGGTCCAGTTCAATACGAAGGTAATCATGCTATGTTTGGTGCACAAAGTCCTCAAAAATCAATTTCAGAGCAAACAGCCTATGAGATTGATGAGGAAGTGCGTTCATTATTAAATGAAGCACGAAACAAAGCAGCTGAAATTATTCAATCAAATCGTGAAACCCACAAGTTGATTGCAGAGGCATTGTTGAAATACGAAACATTGGATAGTACTCAAATTAAATCTCTTTACGAAACAGGAAAAATGCCTGAGACAGTAGAAGAGGAATCACATGCCCTATCTTATGATGAAGTAAAATCAAAAATGAGTGAAGAAAAATAACCCCAGAGAGGCCAGGCCTCTCTTTTTGTATGCAGTTGAGGCAACGAGAAGTACAGAAGAGGAGAAGAAGATCAAAGACTAGGTTCTTTCTGCTAAACTAAATGCAGAAAGGAGAGGTCTATGAATCTGAAAGAACTATACGAAGAAAGTAAAGGGATCGTCCATAAGTGCCGCAAAGAATACCATTTACATCTGTGGGAGAAAGAGGACTGGGACCAGGAGGGGATGCTGTGCCTGTATGAACTGGTCAGTCACCATCCAGAGTTGCTAGTGGGTGAACGACACCGACTATATGTCTGCTTTAAAACTAAATTCCGCAATCGTATCCTAGATTACATCCGTAAACAGGAAAGTCACAAGCGCCGTTTCGACAAAGAGCCTTATGAGGAGGTGAGCGAAATCAGCCATCGCCTAGGAGAAAAAGGACTGAGACTGGATGATTACTATCTCTTTCACGAACTGCTAAGGAATTACAAGGCAAGTCAGAGTAAAGAAAAACAAGAACAACTTGACCGTCTAATGGGAGGAGAATGTTTCAAAGGACGCAAGGCACTTCTAGGAGAATTAAGAGTGGTATTGAGTGATTTTAGATAAAATGAAAGGAGATTAAAAAAGATCTTGACAAAGTAGGAAAAGTAGGTATAATAGAAAGAGTTGAAAAACTCAAGGTCCGTTGGTCAAGGGGTTAAGACACCGCCTTTTCACGGCGGTAACACGGGTTCGAATCCCGTACGGACTATGAGTGTATCGCAGAGACGAAAAAAGTAAAAAAAGTTTCAAAAAAGTGTTGACATAGGTTGGCAGCTGTGATATACTAATATAGTTGTCGCTTGAGAGAGATTGAGTGACAAAGACCTTTGAAAACTGAACAAGACGAACCAATGTGCAGGGCACTATAACAAAGGTTATAGTACTGAACAATGAAAAACAATAAATCTGTCAGTGACAGAAATGAGTGAGAACTCAAACTTTTAATGAGAGTTTGATCCTGGCTCAGGACGAACGCTGGCGGCGTGCCTAATACATGCAAGTAGAACGCTGAAGGAGGAGCTTGCTTCTCTGGATGAGTTGCGAACGGGTGAGTAACGCGTAGGTAACCTGCCTGGTAGCGGGGGATAACTATTGGAAACGATAGCTAATACCGCATAATAGCAGTTATTGCATGATAACTG